>NZ_JADBJH010000006.1:0-103990 GCF_014892335.1 Campylobacter sp. 7477a | reverse complement strand
CTCAAATTTCCATTTTTAATAGTGTCAAAGTAAAAACAGTAGCTAGATTTTATTTTTATTGAGTATAATAAAACGATATTAAAATAAAGATTTCACAAAATGGCTTTTAAATTTAAACTACACTTTTTATCAGCATTTAGGCAGTTTTTAGTCTACCATCATAAGTCGCTTGAGTTTCGCGCGAAAGTTTTTGCGGCGATATTGTCAGCTAAATTTGAGCCAGATGAGAGTGATTTTGAAATTTTACGTAAGATAGCAACTGAAATTTACGAAAACGATGAGAGTCGAAAGGCATTTTTGCTCCAAACCACACAAGAATACATCTCAAAGGTAAAAAGAAAAGATCATTTAACTCTTGATGCTCTCTTGCTTAGCATAGATAAAGACATGAAAAAGCATCGAAGGTATGCTAGTAAGATTGATTTTGCTCATCTTCGTCGCTTGATGAATGGTCATGAGGACGAAATTTTAATCCAACAACGTGTTTATGAATTTTTAATCAACGAGGTTAAAATTTACTCCCAAAACAACACTTGAGCAATATCATTGCAAATCAGATAAAAATACTCTACAATAATCAAAAACCGATAAGGAACTAAATGCAAGCCATATATCCGTATGTCCAGCTTTTGCACGTTATATGTGCGATAATTTTTCTAGGTTACATCTTCTTTGATGTTATTATATTTTCGCGTTTAAAGGGTATTTTGGGTGATGAATTTGATAGAGTTAAAAGTGCTATTTCCAAAAAAGCTATCAAGATCATGCCATTGTGTCTTTTGCTACTGTTTTTAACCGGTGGTATGATGATGAGTACATGGGTTGGCTCAAAAGCTGGAGGGTATTTTCAAACGCCTATTCAGCAAATTTTTATGATAAAGGTTATTTTAGCATTTGTTATAGGTGCGGGAGTCGTGATAAATTTAACTCACCGCGCACTTGGCAAGCAGCCGCCTAAATTTTTACGTGAAAATTTACATAATATCGCTTTTGTTTTTGGATTTGTCATAGTCATACTCGCAAAAGTTATGTTTATGGTATGAGGTTAAATTTGATTGATATTTTAATCAATCAAATTTTAGCTTTTCATTTGGATAGCGGTTTGAAGCATCTCATCGCTTGTTGTGATACTTTTTGAGCTAGCGTCGTAAGCCTTTTGCGTTACGATTATTTCCGTTAGTGCAGAGCCAAGATCGACGTTGCTCATTTCAAGCATATTTGATGATATCCTTGAACCGTATATAACATCTCCCGCTTTGTCTTTGTAAAAAAATGCCTCTCCGGAATTTGCTGTTGCAGAGTAGATGTTATCTCCCATTTTGGCTAGTCCTTGGTCATTTTGGAAGTGGTAAAGCGCTAGTTTTGCCACAGGAAACATCCTTGTGTTGTCAAAGATAGCCAGTATATCGCCGTTGTCATTCATTTGATAGCGTTTTAAAACGCCCTCTTCATACCCGTTTTTAGTTATGCTTATGTTTTTGTCGCTGTTTGCGGTACTTATAAGACCGTCATAGACGCTAGGATCGCCAGAGCCTAGAAAATTTAACTTAACGCCGCCCACACTTGTTAGTGTGTTTGAGACTAGTGTTCCTTGCGGACCAAAGGTCATTATGCCTTGTGATGAATTTAAGACATTGCCGTTTTTATCAGTCATCGTTGCGGTCGCGTTCCAGAGGGTTTGGTCACTTGTTTGAGGGACTTGTTTTTCTAAATTTATGGTTATTAAATTTATCGCTCCGTTTTCACCGTAAGCTTGCGTGCTAAATTGTTGAGTGTTGGCAACCTCTTTGCTCGAAAATATACTAACTTCGGTGCTTATCGTATCAAGGTCTAGGTATTTTATATCTTGATTTTCTAAGCTCCATTTGCCGTTTTTGTCAAGTTGAGTTGTAAATTCACTAAATTTACCGCTCGCATCGGCAATCTTTACCGTGACGCTATCGTTTTTCTTATATCCGGTGCGGGAGTTGCTAAGCTCAAGTGCGCCACTTATGCTTATGGTTTTTACATCTTCGTCTACACTTTGCGTGTATGTGTCTTTGCTAAGTTCGCTTTTTTCTATCTGTGTTTTTACTGTGGAGTCTAAGTTGCCTCTAAAATTTACAAGTGTTGTCGGCTCGGAAGCAAGGTATAAAAAGCTTGGTAGCTTTATGGCCGACTGTGCACTTTCAGAGCCTAAATTTAAGCTATCTATCTTAGATATCGTATAGGCATTTTGAGCACTTTGTCCGGATCCGCTAAAGGTGTTTAGCGCACTTTGGCTTGGAGTTACGGCTGATAATTCATTTATCGTGCCTAGGACAAAATTTCCAAAAGTATCGACTAAATTTCCAGCCGCATCTATGTCGAAATTTCCCGCTCTTGTGTAGTATGTTTTGCCGTATCTATCTAAAACTCCAAAAAATCCATCGCCTTGTATGGCAACATCGAAATTGTTATCGGTATTTTGATAAGATCCGTTGCTCATGTCAAGTGCAGTTGCTTGTTTTACGGCACCTAGTCCTACTTGATCGGTTGTTGGCTTGTTGCCGGCAGAATACATTGTTTGATAAAGTATGCTTTTGTATTCCGGAGTAGAGGCTTTAAAACCGACGTTATTGATGTTTGAGATGTTATTTGCCCAAACATCCATGCCAAAGCTCTGGGTTTTTATCCCGGAAACACCATTATAAAGTCCTCTCATCATGATTTTATCCTCTGTTTAGCAGTGCATTGTATTCTGCTTCTGCCTCATCGGCTAATGCATTTTCTGTAGCTAGTGCACTTTCTGCGACACTTTGTTTAGGTGTTTGGTTGTTTGTTGAACTTGATGATGTATTAGTTTGTCTGTTATTTAAATTTACTTCTTCGTAATATTCTGAAACATCATCTGCGGATATGTATTCGCCTGCTATTTTTACCTGAGCTTTACCATCTATAAATTTAACGGCTTCAACAGGATATGAGCCGTATGTTGCAGTTTTAGCGTCGCCTTCGCTATCTGTGTAATTAACCTTAACGGCATATGTTCCTGTGCCGGCTTTTGTTCCGCTGTTTGTGATCAAATTCCAGTTAAAGGTATTTGTTCCGGCATTTTGCGACCCGATACTTTCGGTTCTTACGACGTTGCCGTTGGAGTCTGTTATGCTTAGCGTTCCGCCTGTGGCATTAGATGGGAAGTAGATAGGGATCGTTAAATTTACCGTTTCTTCCGTTACGCTTACTCTATCGGTGCCGATGTTTGCCATTTTTCCAAGCGCGGATAGGGCATACATGCTTGAGTTGGCTTGTAGCTGCGATACAAGTTCTTTCATGGTCGAGTTTGTGTTTTCTTGCATTTCTAGCGTGGCTAGTTGGCTTGTTTGTGTTAGCATTTTTTCCGTATCCATAGGTGAAGTCGGGTCTTGATACTGAAGTTCTGTTAGTAAAAGCTTTAAAAATGCGTCTTTGTCAAGTTGTGAACCGGGATTTGTCCCGTCTGCGCTTGCAAGTTTTGCTGCGTCTTTTTTGGCTTGTATCTTATCTGCTGTAAATTGTGTTTGAACGTCGGCTACGCTTGCCATTTTTTATCCTTTTAAATTTTTAAACATATCTTGGTATAACAAGCTCAAGCAAATTTTGTTCCGCTTCTTGTATCTCTTCACTCTCTTGTGCTTGTTTGTTTTGGTTTTTGTAGGCTTGTTGACCCTTTTCTTGTCTTTGGTTTTGGTCGTTAAAATTCATCTCAAGTTCGGTAAATCCCATATTTACAAGGCTGTTTTTAAACTCGGCTTGATTTTGTAAAAACAAATTCATTGTAGCCGTGTTTGAGTTGAAATTTATGTGCAGGTTATTTCCGCGGTTAAGCATTGTTATCTCGACTTCGCCTAAATTCATCGGATTTAACGTGATATTTACCCTTGTTAGCGGTGCTTTATAGTTTTGAATTTGCTCTTTTAAATTTTCGCTAAAGTTGCTAAAAGTCTCTTTTACGAGAGCTTTTTCTTGTATCTGTGACCTAGCTGCGCTTGATATGTCGCGCACCATGGAGTTTAGAGGATTTTCATCTTGGGTTTGAATTTCCTCGCCTTGCGCCATGCTTTCTTGTGCTAAATTTTGCTCCCTTTCAGGGTATAAAAGTGACTGTAAATTTATATTTTTTTCATTTTTTGCACTTAAATTTTGAACTGTTTTTATGGCCACTTCTTCGGTATTTGTCGTTTCTATAGCCTCATCTATCATGTTTTCTGATGTTTGCAATGTTGGCGTTTTGGTTTGTGATGTTTGGGTTTGCTGTTTTAAATTTGGTTTTACCTCTTTTGAAATTTCATGCAAAAGAGCGTTTAGCTTAACAGGCTCTGTGCTTTCATTCATGCTGATGGTTTGCTCGACTTGATTTTTAAGTTCGCCACTATAAATGTTTTGTGCTTGCGGCAACACGGGCTTAAAAAACTCCTTGTTGGCTAGTCCTTTAAACATCTCGCTTAATGTTTCTACATCGTCGTTCGTGATAGTGAGATTTTCAAGTCCAAGGTCAAATTTCTTAGCAAGATCAAGTAGATCCGTGATACTTTTTGCCTCGCTAAGCTCTTTTACGTTTGCGCTATTTGATAAAAATGCGGCTATTTTATCGCTAAAATTTGGGAATTTGCTTATCTGCTCGCCACCGTTTAAAATTTCTAAAACTTGCAAAAGCTGCATGAAATTTGCATTTTCATAAAGTTCATTTTTGGTGGTTTCGTCTAAGTTTGCTAGGTCGGTTAGAATTTTATTTTGCTCTCCGACTTGTGTTTCTTCTTGAATTCTTATCTTGTCATCTATTGTTTTTACGATCTCTTTGACATCTTTTTCGTTTATACTTTCGCCTTTGTTAGCTTTGTTTGACGCAGCGTTTAGTATCATAGATAAGAACTCGCTATCCTCTTTGTTATTACTTTTAGAAGAGGTTTGCTTTTTAGTCGGTGCAACGTTAAGCAGGTCTATGGGGTTGCTTGATTTTAGGGTTTGCATATCTTGCCTTTGTTTATTTCTAAAAGCAGATATGCAAAATTTGTTCCAAAATTAGAATTTGTATTTAGCCGTAAGAGTAGCTCTTAGTCCTTCTCCGTAGTAAGCCCAGTAGTTTACAGCAGAAACATACTCTTTATCCGTTAAATTTGTCGCGTTAAGTGCGAAGTCCCATTTTTTATACGTGTATCCGATCATGGCATCAAGCAAGGTGTATAAAGGAACTTTGTAGTCAGGATAGTATTGGTTATCGACCGTGCTACCCACATAGCGTAGACCGGCTCCTGCCTTGATAGTTCCTAGCTGACCCAGTTCAAATTTATACGTTAGCCAAGATGAAAGTGTGTCTTTTGGCATCATTTTCGTTCTTATGGTTTGTGTTGTGCTAAGGTCGGTTTTCGTGCTGTTATAGTGAGTGTATGATAGTAGCCAGTTTAAATTTTCAAGTAGGTTTACATTGGAACTAAGCTCAAAGCCTCTTGAAATTTGCTTACCAACCTGTCTACCAAATGCGCTTCCATCTGCAATATTTGAATTCTCAAGCTTTGCATCAAAGTAAGAAGCTGTAATTTCCGCATCTATGAAATTTGGCAGATATTTTACGCCGACTTCAACTTGTTTACCTCCAAGAGGCTTAGCGTTGCCGTAGTTATCCGTAGCCGTTGGTGGCGTAAATGACTCAGAATAGTTTGCAAACGGCATAAGTCCTAGCTCCTCAAATACATACATCGCACCTAGTGAAAATGTCGTTTGGTTGATCTTTTTGCCGTTTAAGCCCGTGTTGTTCATATTAACGGTTGTCTTTGTTTTATCGTGACGGATGGCACTTGTTAGGATCAAGTTGTTGTAAATTTTAGCCTCATCTTGTAGATAAAAGCCGACTTGGCTTTGGTTAAGATTAAAGCCCGGCACTATAGGGCGTGCTTGATAAATTCTAGCAGGATTGTATTTGTTTAATGGGCTTAACATGCCGTCGCCGTAAAAACCGCTACCTTTCATTTTACGATAGTCTATGCCAAAAATTACCTTGTTTTCAAAATTGTCGCTTTTATAGTCATACGCTAAGCGATTATCAAATGTATGCGTTTTTATAACCGCATCAGCTACGCTTCCGTATGGTTGTGCTACGCCTGGCGCGCTATCAAAAAAGTAATACGCACCAAAATAATCCTTATCTTCTTCTATAAATTTATAACTTGAAGTAAAATTTAGGCTGTCGTTAATGTTATGAGTTAGCTCATATCCTGCCGTGTAGTAATGACGCTCAAGGCTATCGTTTGTGGCACCATAGCTTGTGCTAGGGCTTATCTTGCCATAACCCTCGTTTACGAGTGTGCCTTTAACGGAAAAAAACGGTTGTGAACCGGTGCCCTTATCTTTTGTGTATGATGTAAGTAGCGTAAGAACGGTTTCATCACCAAGCAAGAACATCAAACTAGGAGCTATATAGTAGTGTTCGTTTGTTACGTAGTCTATCTCGCCGTCTTTCTTTTCATAGTCGCCGACTAAACGAAATTTAACTCTATCTGTATAAAGGTTGTCGCTTGCGTCAAAAAATACACCGCGTTGGTTTTTGCTACCAAGTTTAAATCCAACTTCCGCAAAAGGTGAATTTGTAGGACGTTTGCTGATTAAATTTATAATACCGCCGGCATTTGACGAGCCAAAAACGGTAGAATTTGCACCTTTAAGGATCTCTATGCTTTCATAGCCGTAAAGATCCGGTTGATAGCCAAAATACCCGCCCTTATACGGGCTTGAGCCGTCAATCGTCATTGTCGCGTCAAAGCCACGTATTTTAAGCCACTCTGCACTTGTATCTATGTCAGCGCCGTAAAGCTGACCTACCGCACCGCTTTCATACTTTATGGCTTCATCAAGTCCTTGTACGCCTTTTTCTTCCATCTGTTCTTTGCTTATAACAGATGTTGAGCTAGGCGACATATACTCGACTTTGCCGCTTCCTTTAGCCACTGAGCCGACTATGGATACTTCATTAAGCACGACATTTTCCGCCGCTAGGGCGCTTATAGCTGGTAGGCTTAAAAGCCAAACAAATTTTTTCATTTTTCTCCTTTTAAATTATCTGATTTTTCTCATTACAATTACAAAATAAAACGATCCGATGATCGTTGCGATCAGGCCTGATGAAATTTCATAAGGCGTTATCAAATTTCTACCGATAAAGTCGGCAAACAGCATTATCACGCCTCCTAAAAATGAGGCGGCTAAAATTTGTGCTCTTACTTTAAAAAAGCCTAAAAAACTAGCCAAATGTGGAGCCAAAAGTCCTACAAAACTAACAGGGCCGATACTTAAAGCCATTATCGCTGACATGATCGCACAAAATCCAAACAAAATAATCCTATATCTAAAAATATCAACCCCAACAGCTCTAGCGTTTACTTCGCCAAGGTTTAAAATTTCTATCTCGCGCGAGAAGAAAATTCCAAAAATAACCGTGATCACGCAAAAGCCAAAAAGTAGCAAAGAGTGAAAAAACGTAACCGAGTAGGTGCTTCCGCTCGCATACGCTATAAAGTTATAAACTCTGCTGTCGCCAACGGCTAATAAAATTTGCCAAGTCGCACTTACAAACGATATGATGGCGATCCCGGTTAAGATCACTTTTTGCGGAAGCATACCGTTTTTGTAGTTTATAGCCACCATGATCCCCAAGACTGCACAAGCGCCTACTATGCCAAGAGGCACGCTTAAAAACGGAGCGAAAAATATAGCCGCCAGCACACCAAAACTAACGCCTGAATTTATACCAAGAAGCTCCGGGGACGCCATCTCGTTTTGGCTTAGGCGTTGCAGGATAACACCAACAACTCCAAGAGCTATACCGCTTGCAAGAGCGGCTAAAACCCTACTAAATCTAACCGACAAGATCTCAAATCCGCTAAAATTAAAAAATAACGAAAAGCCAAAACAAAACATCAAAATACCAAATACAATGTAGATAAAATATGACTTAGCTTCTTTTGTGCTAGATCCGCTTTCACTGCTTTTAGCTATGCTCTCATGCTCTTTTATGCCGTAAAATATCATCCATAAAAGCAAAGGCGCTCCCAAAAACGCACTAACGCTACCGGATGGTAAATTTATGCTTGTTAGGTTTAAGATGATAAGCAGCAATGCGTCCGTGATACCAAGAAGCAAAGCTCCTAAAATCCCGCTATAAAAAAGTTTTAGCAAAAAGGAGTTTATCTTAAATCTACCCACGATAGCACAGGCTCCAAGTCCTATAAAACCTATGATGCCTACATGAGCTACGACGATAGCGCTTAGATATGCGGCGATTAAAAGTCCTAGAATTCTCATTTTTGTAACATTTACGCCAAGAGCCTTGCATGTGCTATCTCCTAGGCTAAAAAGCTCAAATGAGCGCGAAAAAATAAGTATAAGTATAAAAATCGGCAGGAAGTAACCGAGCATAAAAATGAAATTTTTAGTCCCTTCTTGAGCTAAGTCTCCGCTTAACCAAATGGCTACTTTTGCACTCTCTTCGTTAAAAAATATAATTAAAATTGTGCTAAGAGAGCTAAAAAATAGCCCGATGATAAGTCCTGAAAGTGTGGTTGTAAAAACCGAAAAGCCTCTTCCTAAAGAGAGTAAAAGCAGTATGGATAGGGCTAAAACTGAGCCTAAAAATGCCGCTGCTATATCGCCAAATACTAAATTTGGAAAAAGAAGGCTAAAGACTAAAAGCATAAAGCCTGCGCCATTTGAAACTCCAAGCGTGCTGTCGCTCGCAAGCGGGTTGTTAGTTATTTGCGCCATTAAAGCACTAGCAAGCGCCAAAAATGCACCGCTTAGCACGGCTACGCCAAGACGTGGCAATGTGTAGTTAAATATGACTAAATTTTTGATGCTGTTTTCGTATTCGCTCAGGGCGTTAAATTCCAAAAATACAGCAATGGCTGCAAGTAGGGCAAATATGACAAAAAGAGTAATACTAAGGTTTTTCACTGCTTATCTCCAAGTAAAGAGATTAGTGCTTTGGCAAATTTTTGCATACTCAAATACGCCCCGGCCCCCCAAACAGGCTCAAGCTCAACATAGTCCTTAAACATATCAAGAGAGGCAAATAGTGAGTTAAATTTTATCTGCTCTTTTAAATTTATAGGATTTGGTTTTATGATGACGGCTTTTGTATTTTTAGGTAGTTTAAACAGTGAGGTTACGGGGATAGTTGCTATGCCCCATAAATTTGTTTCAAATTCATTTGAGAGTGCATTTTTTAGACCAAGCTTGGATAGCGTGATACCATAAATGCTGTTAGTGCCGTAAATTCGAACTCTTTTGCTATCTACAAACTGTATAACTGCAAATGTATCGTCTTTTAAATTTGTTACTTTTGCACTTAAGGAGTTAAAAAATTTATCGTTTTCATCTAACAAATTTTTTGCTTCGTTCTCTTTGTTTACGAGTTTTGAAATTTCAAGTGTTGCCTCTTTTAAATTTTCTTCTAAATTTCCGCTTTTATAAGCGTCGATCACTATTATTTTGGTATTTGAAAGATGTTTGGCAAGTGCGGTTATGTTAAAGCTAAAAAATGAAGGCACGATGACGATGTCAGGATCTAACTTTATAAGGCGTTCGATATTTGGCTGCATCCTAAGACCAAGATCAACGACATCTTCACCCAAATCAGGCTCACCGACCCAAATTTTATAAGAGTTCTTATCGCCAACGGCACTTGGCTCATAGCCGATAAATTTTAAAATTTCAGCTGCCGTCCAGTCGGTGGACACGACTTTTATTTGTGCGTGTAAAACACCAAAAAGCAGAGCAAGTAAAACAAGAAATTTCATTAAAAAACCGCTATGTTTTGTTTACTGACAGGATGAGTTATGATGCTTGCCTTTACTCCATAAATGTTTTGAAGATACGCACAGTTCATTATATTTTTTGCATTTATATTATAAGTTAGCGTGCCGCCCTTTAAGGCTATTAGATCATCGCAGTAAACAGAGGCTAAATTTATATCGTGAATGACTATTATAATACCTAAATTTCGCTCTTTACTTAGTTTTTGTATGAGTTGCATAACTTCGATTTGATAGGAGATATCAAGCGGAGCTAGAGGTTCGTCAAGTAGCAGAAATTTACTCTCTTGAGCAAGCAACATAGCTAAAAAAAGACGCGACTTCTCTCCTCCTGAAAGCGTGGCAACCTCTTGGTCTTTAAATTTTAGAGTGTTTGTATCTTTTAGTGCCTCTAAGACTATCTTGTCGTCTTTTTCTTTATCTCTTATAAAACCGCTTTGATGAGCGTATCGCCCCATGCTAACAAGCTCATATCCGTTAAGATGTGCTGTGTTTGGTAAAGTTTGCGGAAGATAGGCGATTTTTTTTGCAAATTCTTTAGAGTGATATTCATTTATGTTCTTATCGTCTAGCCAAACTTTACCCTCATAGCCTTTTTGCTGATTTGCTAGGATTTTTATAAGTGAGCTTTTCCCAGAGCCATTATGTCCGATAAGACCATAAATTTTACCACTTTGAAATTTTAAATTTAAGTTGGTCAGTATGGACTTGTTATTGATTTTAAAGCCGAGATTTTCGGTATTTAGCATAGATAGTAACCTAAAATACAAATAATAATTTTTATCATTATAACCAAGATAAACTTAATGTAAAATCAAAAAATATTAGCCTATCATAATATGAAATTTAAAATTTAAAACGTAAATTTATCTTTTTTTAGATATAATCGACCCTCGCTAAAATATGAATTATACTTTTTAAAACCGCGAAATCAAACCTAACAAGCTTAGGAAATGGAGAAAACATTGGAAAATATACGAAATATCGCCGTTATCGCTCACGTCGACCACGGCAAAACCACGATGGTAGATGAGCTACTTAAACAATCAGGCACATTTAACGACCACCAAAGCGTTGGTGAGCGCGTTATGGATAGCAACGACATCGAGCGTGAGCGCGGTATCACGATCCTTTCGAAAAACACGGCGATAAAATACAAAGACACCAAGATAAACATCATCGACACCCCGGGACACGCCGACTTTGGCGGCGAGGTCGAACGCGTGCTTAAGATGGTTGATGGCGTTTTATTGCTTGTCGATGCGCAAGAGGGCGTTATGCCTCAAACAAAATTCGTTGTTAAAAAGGCTCTTTCACTAGGTCTTCGCCCTATCGTTGTAGTAAACAAAATAGACAAACCGGCAGGCGATCCTGATCGTGTTATAAATGAAATTTTCGACCTTTTTGTAGCACTTGAAGCAAACGACGAACAGCTTGAATTTCCCGTAGTTTATGCAGCTGCTAAAAACGGCTATGCAAAACTAAGCTTAAGCGACGAAAATGTAAACATGGAACCACTTTTTGAAACGATCTTATCTCACGTTCCTGCTCCAAGCGGCAACGATACAAACCCGCTTCAACTTCAAGTTTTCACGCTTGATTATGATAACTATGTAGGCAAGATAGGCATCGCAAGAATTTTCAACGGTAAAATTTCGAAAAATCAAAACGTAATGTTAGCAAAAGCCGACGGAAGCAAAACAACTGGTAGAATTTCAAAACTAATCGGCTTTATGGGGCTTGATCGTGCTGACATAAATGAAGCAGGAAGTGGCGATATCGTTGCGATAGCAGGTTTTGAAGCGCTTGATGTCGGTGATAGCGTAGTTGACCCTGCTAACCCAATGCCACTTGATCCTTTGCATATCGAAGAGCCGACCCTTAGCGTTGTATTTAGTGTAAATGACGGTCCGCTAGCCGGAACGGAGGGTAAGCATGTAACTTCAAACAAGATAGATGAGCGTCTGCAAAACGAGATGAAAACAAACATCGCAATGAAGTATGAAAACGTAGGCGAGGGCAAATTTAAAGTTAGCGGTCGTGGCGAACTTCAAATCACAATCCTTGCCGAAAATATGCGTCGCGAGGGATATGAGTTCTTACTTGGTCGTCCGGAAGTTATCGTAAAAGAGGTTGATGGCGTAAAATGTGAGCCTTATGAGTTGCTTGTTATAGATGCGCCTGATGATTGCACGGGAACGGTTATAGAAAAACTAGGTAAAAGAAAGGCTGAAATGACCTCAATGAGTCCAACTGGAGACGGACAAACTAGGATAGAATTTGAGATCCCGGCTCGTGGTCTTATCGGTTTTAGAAGCCAGTTTTTAACAGATACTAAGGGCGAGGGTGTGATGAACCATAGCTTTTTAGAATTCCGCCCGCTTTCAGGAACTGTTGAACACCGCACGAACGGCGCACTTTGTAGTATGGAAAACGGCGTGGCTCTTGCTTATTCGCTATTTAACTTACAAGATCGTGGCGTTCTTTTTATCGACCCGCAAACAAAGGTTTATACAGGCATGATCATCGGCGAGCATAGCCGTCCAAATGATCTTGATGTAAACCCTATAAAAGGTAAAAACCTAACAAACGTTCGTGCTAGCGGAAGCGATGATGCTATCAAGCTTGTTCCACCGCGTAAACTTAGCCTTGAACGCGCGCTTGAGTGGATAGAAGACGATGAGTTGGTTGAGGTAACTCCTATAAATATCCGCGTTCGTAAGCGCTATCTTGATCCAACAGAACGCAAAAGAAAATCAAAAATTTAACCCCTTTAACAACCCCTAAAAATGGGGTTGTTAAATTTAAAGACTAAACTACACTATGCAAAATTTAAATACAGAGTATAAAAGTGAACGAATTTTAGGTGCAAATAGACTCGGTATATTTTGGGCGAATTTTAAAGACGGTAAATTTACGCACATAAGCGATTTTGAGGGTGATAAGTCGCCAAATATACTAAACTACGCACTTCCCGAACTCTTGCAAAGTAAAACAAGAGTTCTTTATCCTATGGTTAGAAAGAGCTATCTACAAAACAACGGTGTGTCAAAAAATGAGCTTAGAGGAAAAGAGGAATTTGTCCGCGTTAGCTGGGACAAGGCTCTTGATCTTGCGGCAAAAGCCTTAAAAGATAGTTTTGAAAAATACGGCGCACAAAGTATCTACGGTGAGTGCTACTGGTGGGGTGGTAGCGGTAAGATCGGCTTTGGTAGAAGTGTCGCACATAGGATGTTAAGTCTACTTGGCGGATATGTAAGAGAAAGTGGCGACTACTCGACCGGAGCGGGGCTTGTTATCATGCCTCATGTGCTTGGAAGTAGTGTGGTTTATGACAAGCCTACAAAATGGAAAGCTGTCATAAAAAATGCCAAAAATGTTGTATTTTGGGGAACAAATCCTATCATAACATCTCAAATTTCAGGCACACCGCCGACTCACGACGGATATGAGTGCATGAAAGAACTTAAAAATACAAAAAATATCAAATGCTATAGCGTCGATGTCATGACAAATGAGACGGCTAAATTTTTTAACTCGGAAAATATCATCGTGCGCCCAAATACCGACGTCGCGTTAATGCTTGGGATGTGTCATTATTTACTTGTTAATAATCTATATGATGATAAATTTATCACAACTTATACTGTGGGATTTGATAAATTTAAAGCCTATCTGCTGGGTCAAAGCGACGGTGTGGTTAAAGATATCTCTTGGGCTAGTAAAATTTGCGGTGTAGATGCGCAAGATATTGTTGATTTTACTAAAAAAATCTCTCGTGAAAAAACAACGATCTTAATTGGTCGTTCTCTTCAAAGAGCTGATCACGGCGAGCAGGTGTTTTGGGCACTTGTGGCACTAAATTCCATGCTTGGGTATATCGGCATGGAGGGACTTGGTTTTGAATTTAGCCTAGGATATAGTGCAAGCGGGGCGCAGGATAAGATAGCGCCAAAGCTAAAAAGCATAAATTCTAATCCAAATAAAAATGCAAAACTCATAACCATACCGTCATCACGCTTCATAGAGGCTCTTACAGGCGAAATAAAAGAGCTTGATTATAATGGAATTAAGATAAATTTACCCAATATAAAGGTCGGCTACTTTGCTTCCGGTTCGCTTTTTACCAGACATCAGGATGTAAACAATATTATTAGAAGCTGGCATAAGCTTGATACTGTTATAACTGCAGAACCTTACTGGACTAGTGCTGCAAAACTAAGCGACATCGTCTTTCCGGTAGCCCTTGAGATAGAAAGAAACGACATAAACCAAAGCTCAAATACAAATGAATACATCCTGGCATATAAACCGATAACTACACCTGCAGGAGAGAGCAAAAGCGACTTTTGGATATGCGAGCAAATTTGCAAACGCTGGGGGCTTGGCGAGGCTTTTAGCGAGGGTAAAGATGAGCTTGGCTGGATGCGTGAAATTTATAATGAGGCAAAAGAGGACGCAAAAAAACTTGATATAGAAATGCCAGAATTTAACGAATTTTATCAAGAGGGCTTTGTTAAATTTGATAAAGACAACAAAGATAGCGAGCTTTATACTAGACTGTCGGACTTTAGAGCCGACCCTAAAAAATTTGCCCTTAACACTCCGTCGGGAAAGATCGAGCTTTACTCGGAGGTTATAGCTGGTTTTGGGTATGAAGACTGTCCGGCTCATCCTGCTTGGCTCGAGCCTTTTGAGTGGTTGGGAGATGAAGAGCTAACGGAAAAATATCCGCTTCATCTAGTAAGCGCCCACTCAAGATACCGTCTTCACTCGCAGTTAAATAACTCGGTGATTGGGGAATTTGCAAGCGTTGCATGCCGTGAGCCTATCTTGATAAATCCGCAAGATGCAAATTTAAGAGCTCTGCAAAATGGCGATATAGTAAGAGTTTTTAGCGCCAGAGGGGAGATCTTGGCGGGGGTTTTTATAAGTGAAGCCGTCCCTAAAAATGTCTGTGTGATATGCGAGGGAGCTTGGTATGATCCAGAAATTTTAGGCGAAGAAAGTCTTTGTAAACATGGTTGTGTAAATGTCTTAACCCGCGATAAAGGTAGTTCAAAACTATCCCAGAGCAACACCTCTCACACGACTTTAGTGCAAGTTGAAAAATTTAAAGGCGAGATAAAGCCGATCACTGCATTTTCTAAGCCAAATATAGTAGAAAGTATTTGAAATTTAAAGCAAAAAAGCGGGCGTTAAACCCGCTTTAAATTTTAATTTTTAAGCTGTAAGAGCGTATTTAACATCTCATCGCTTGTGGTGATTGTTTTTGAGTTTGCTTGAAAGCCGCGTTGGATTACGATTAGCTGTGTTAGTGCGCGACTTAGATCGACGTTACTTTGTTCCAGTTTAGCAGCCGCTATGCTACCTCTGTTGCCAAAACCTGCTACGCCTACTACCGCTTCACCTGAGTTTGCCGTTCTTGAAAATACGTTTCCGCCCTCTGCTTGTAAGCCTTCGTTGTTTGTAAACGTGGCTACGGCAAGTTGAGCCAAGCCAAAGCTTTGCCCGTTTGTGAACGCGCCGATTATCGTGCCTGATTCGTCGATTTTGATATCTTTTAGCGTTCCACCCTCATATCCGTCTTGAGAGATAGACTCTGTTCCTGAGTCTTTATCAAAGCTTGTTAGACCGTTAAAGTCGGTTCCAAGACCAAAATTTAGCCTTACGCTTTGTCCTGCTTGTGAGCCGTTGTTTGCCGTGAAGGTAAAGCTTGCGGGGTTAAAGCTCGCTAGTGAGCCGTCTGGGTTAAATCTTAACGAGCCTGTGATAACGTTTGCAGGACCTGTGCCGGAGAAATTTATCTCTGCCGGTTCTGGGACCTGGATAACCATATTCCACTCTGTTCCACCGTCGTTTGTAGTGCCTGTTTTTGCCCATTTTACACTTACGGTGTGTTTAGAACCTAGCGAGTCGTGTATCTCTATGGTAGAGCCATGCGCGCTCATAGTAAGTTTACCGCTTGTTCTTACTGCTTGTCCTGGGCTCATAGCTCCTTCAAGGGCGCTCATTATAGTTGTTAGTCTTGTGTTTGCGTTTACTGCGGCAACATTTGCGCTAGCCTCTTTTGTAAGGGCTGTTACCGTTAGATATAAGGCTTTATCGTGCTGGCCGTCGCTTGGGTTTTCTAGCTGAAATTGACCCTCTGCATTTACCGTGATCTTTACTCCGTTGTTTAAGTCTTTGAGTGCCGCTAATCCTGCCGCGTGCTTTGCGTCGTTTGTGCCTGAAGTAGCAGCTACGGCATTATCATAAAGTACTTTATAACGACCGGTAAGTGCGGCCGATGCATCGGCTAGACTGCCACCGCCGGCTACGTAAGCAGTATTTGCCGTTTTGACTTCATTTGGGTTGTTAAACGCATCAAGTTCCGCTAATCCTGCCGCGTGCTTTTGGGCGTCTGTTCCTGTTGTGTTTGCCACTGCTGTGTCGTATGCGGTTTTGTAGTTGCCTACTAGTATCGCTGAAGCTGCGGCTAAGTCACCGTTACCGTTTTCATAAGCTTCGTTTGCTAATGTATATTGTTCTACGGCGGTTGCATCGGCCTTTACGCGACCGTCGCCATTGTAGTCTACAAACTCTCTAGCATCTCTTTGCATAGCGGCTCTTAGGTCTTCGGTTGTAGTTACTCTTCTTGGTATAGAGTCATCTGCTCGGTGGTTTGCCGTGATTTGAGAGCTATTGTAGATGTATTGGTATGCCGTTATAACCTCTATGTCGCCAAGTCCTGCTACTGTGTTACCGCCGTTTACGGTTAGGTGTATATTTTTTGTGCTTGCTGTTGTATTTGAGTTGTTTCTATTTATAAGTGTTAGTTGGTTGCCGCCTGAAATTTCAGCTCTAACACCAGTTAGGTTATACTGCTCGTTGATCTTAGCCGCAACATCACTGATAGAAGTCATAGCGCCTGTTGCGCTTGTTATCCTTGTGCCGTTTAATGTTATGTCAAGCGTTGAAGCGGCTATGCCTCCGACATTGGCTGTGCCAGGACCGTCTCCGACTGTAAATGGAGTAGCTTTAGCGTCTGCGTAACTTACCCAAATGCCTTGGTTATTCCTTAGAGCAATACCGTTTCCTAGCTCATCAAAAAGCACTCCTAGATCGACGCCGCGCTCAGTTAAAACCTGCTCGTTGTTTGAGTTTGTATAAAAAGAGTTGCTGTTTACGTCGTTTTCTACGTGAACTTCAGATAGATCGCCGATGCCGTCGTTATCATAGTCTCTATATCCTGTAACCGAGTCTAGCGAATAGATAGGTATACTTCTAGTTCCTATGTCGTTACCTGAGTCTAGGTTACCTTTTACTGTAACTACTGTTGTAGCACGTGCGGGGGTTGTTAGTCCTTCGCGTATCACGATGTTGCTTATAGGTCCGGTTGTATCGATAGAGCCGGTTTCTTCATTTCTTGTCCAGCCTTGTGCGATATAGCCGCTGTTGTTTACGAAATTTCCCGCTTTATCTCTTACAAAGTCACCATTTCTTGTATATAAGTCTGTTTTGCCACCGTCAGGGCTAATAATGAAAAAGCCGTCTCCTTGAAGTGCTACGTCGGTATTTTTGTCGGTTGATTGAAGTGTGCCTTGGCTAAAAATTCTTGTAGTTGATTGAACCGTTGTTCCAAGACCTATTTGCATGGCATTTTGACCACCCATCTCTCCTTGTGGAGCAGTTGCGATACGTGGAGTTTGGCTTATCATATCCGAAAAATTTGCTCTGTTATATTTATAGCCTACGGTATTGACGTTTGCGATGTTGTTACCTTCAACGTCCATAGCAATTTGGTGAGCTTGCATACCTGTTACGCCTGACCAAAGTGATCTCATCATGGCTTTATCCTTTAAATTTTTAAATTCTTTGCTCATATAAGCAAAAGATGTTCCAAAAATAAAGATGAGAAATTTGATTATAAAAAAGAAAACAAGATCGCCGCTAAAAATTTGCAACGATCTTGTTTTTGAAATGGTTAAATTTATAATACCAAAGCGCCGATCACTCCGCCTATCATAAGTGGAATGTTAAAAAATACAAAGGTTGGCACGCATGTGTCGTATATGTGGTTGTGTTGCCCATCGGCATTAAGTCCTGATGTAGGTCCCAGGGTACTGTCGCTTGCAGGGCTTCCTGCATCTCCAAGAGCCGCCGCTATGCCAACGAGTAGGATTATGGCGGCTGGCGAAAAGCCTAAATTTAAAGCAAGTGGCACATAAATAGTTGCAATGATCGGTATCGTGCCAAAGCTAGTTCCTATACCCATGGTTACAAGCAGTCCGATCGCAAGCATTAAGATCGCTCCGCCAAGCTTACCTCCGGCTAAAGAGGAAGCAAAGCTTACAAGTTGCTCTATACCGCCGCTCTCTCTTAATACCGCACCAAATCCTGCGGCAACAAGCATGATAAAAGCTATAAAAGCCATCATCGCAAGTCCACTATCCATGATATTATCTATCTTTTTATACTCTATACCACCAAAAACTATCATTACCAAAAGTCCTAAAAGTGCACCAAGAGGCATGCTTGAGGTTAAAATTTGAATTCCAAAGGCAACTACCGCACCGCCAAGTACCGCCCACTCTTTTTTTGTCATTTTTAGGCTTTTTGCAAATTCTGCTTCTTTCATCTCTATCGTGGTCGCTTCGGTATTTTGATACTCTCTTTTACCTCTATAAAAAACAAATACCGCCAAAAGCAAGCCGACAAGCATAGAAGCCCCACCTATCCACATAACGCCCGAGATATCAGACATCTCTACTTTTACACCGTTGTTTTCAAGCTCCCTTTTGATTATGCCGTGAAAAATAAGTCCAAAACCTACGCTAAGGCTTACATAAGGCGCTTTTAGACCAAATGTCAAAGCCGCAGCTACCGCACGACGATCTATCTTTAGCTTGTTCATGAGCGGTAAAAGAGGCGGGATCAAGATAGGTATAAACGCGATATGCACGGGGATTAAATTTTGTGAAAAACACGCAACGCCTGCGATAATTAATGCAAAATACGTCCTGGTGTCGCTTAAAATTTTACTTATAGAATTTATTAGTATCGCGGTTAAATTTGTATTAGCGATAGCTGCAGCAAGCGCTCCAAGCAATATATAACTAAGAGAGGTCTCTAAATTCCCTTTCATGCCGGTGATTAACGTCGAAGTTGTAGCCGTAAGCGCATCAAGAAATGAGCCGTCTTGATACATGATACCTGCAACAAGCGCCGAAACTAAAATGGAAAGCAATATATTAAATCTAAGCAGACAAAGTATCGTCATAACTACGATACTAAGAACCACGGGATTAGTAAGCATTTGTGTCCTTTTTGTTGTATTTTTGTTTAATTATACATTTGAATATAAAAATTTGGGTTAAAATGACCTAAAAAAAGCGTTAAAGTTAAATTTTTGGGCAAATTTTTCACGCTATTTTAAAAAAGTTAGCTAAAATAAGTCAAATTTAACATAAAGGAAATTTATGAAAAGCGACATTATAAAAAAGGGCTACACAAGAGCACCGCACCGCTCACTTTTGCGTGCTACGGGGCTAAAGGATGAGGATTTTGCTAAACCGTTTATCGGCATTGCAAACAGCTTTATAGAGATTATCCCGGGGCATTTTTTCCTAAATAAATATGCTGAAATTTTAAAAGATGAGATTCGCAAATGTGGCTGTGTGCCGTTTGAATTTAACTGCATCGGCGTAGATGACGGTATAGCGATGGGGCACGGCGGTATGCTTTATAGCCTCCCAAGCCGCGAGATCATCGCAAATTCGGTCGAAACCGTGATGAACGCTCACGCACTTGACGCACTTGTTTGTATGCCAAACTGCGACAAAATCGTGCCGGGAATGGTAATGGGCGCACTTAGGGTAAATGTGCCGACCGTGTTTGTTAGTGGTGGACCGATGAAAAAGGGTCACACAAAGGACGGAAGACCGATCGACCTTGCGACCGCGTTTGAGGCGGTGGGTAAATTTGAGACAAAAGAGATAGACGAAGCCGAGCTAAAAGATATCGAGTGTAACGCGTGTCCGAGTGGCGGCTCATGCTCTGGAATGTTTACGGCAAATTCGATGAATACACTGTGTGAGGCGATGGGTATCGCGCTAAGTGGTAACGGCACGATACTAGCCCTAACTCCAGAGCGTGAGGAGCTGGTGCGCCGTGCGGGACGTAGAATCTGTGAAATAGCCCTTGATGAGCGCTATAAGATCAGAAATATTTTAAACAAAAAGGCCGTTCGCAACGCACTTGTCGTCGATATGGCTATGGGCGGAAGCTCAAATACCGTGCTTCATATGCTAGCTATCGCCCGTGAGGCGGGAGTTGATCTACAAATTTCAGAGCTTAACGAGATCAGCCGAAACATCGCTCACATCGCCAAAATCAGCCCAAGCTTGCCAAGTGTGCATATGGAGGACGTTGGACGAGCCGGCGGAATGAACGCGGTGATAAAAGAAATTTCACGCCGTGATAACGGAATGTTGCATTTAGAAAATTTGACCGTTAGCGGCGAGACTCTAGGCGAGCGTGTCGGAGCAAGCGAGATAAAGGACGAGTCGGTTATCCATAAGGTTGAAAACGCATATTCACAGGTTGGTGGACTTGCGGTATTATTTGGAAATTTAGCCGAGCAAGGCTGTGTGATAAAGACGGCCGGGATCGTTGGCGAGCGTAAATTTAGAGGTAAGGCGGTTTGCTTTAACAGTCAAGATGAGGCGATAGCGGGAATTTCAAGCGGCAAAGTGGATAAAGGCGATGTAATCGTGATCCGCTACGAAGGTCCGCGCGGAGGTCCTGGTATGCAAGAGATGCTAAGCCCAACTTCGCTTATAATGGGACGCGGGCTTGGTGCGGACGTGGCACTTATCACCGACGGACGCTTTAGCGGTGCTACAAGGGGTCTTAGTATCGGACACGTGAGTCCCGAAGCTGCCGAGGGCGGTATGATAGGTCTTTTAAAAGATGGCGATATAATAGAAATAGATGTCGATAAATACGAGATAAACGTGCGTCTTGACGAGGCTGAAATCGCTAAGCGAAAGGCGGAGTTTAAACCACATCAAAAAGAGCTAAGTGGCAGATGGCTAAGACAATACCAAAAGCTAGTAGCCAATGCAAGTAGCGGAGCGATTTTGGAAGCGTAAGAAGCGCTAGCTTAAACACAACATACTTTAATAGGTGCAGGTTGTTTGGTCTTAGGACTTTATACGCCTGCGCCGATTTACGAATGGCATCAATCCCCCAAGCCGTTTATATTTACCTGCTATAATCTTGCGAAAATTTAAGGAGTAAAAATATGAAAATATTATCTAAAGCTATCAAGCTTTTATCTGTGGTTGCGATTTTTGGTGCATTAAACGCAGCTGCATTTTCTGAAGGCAAAGACTATGCCGTGCTTGAAAAGCCGTTAAATGTTGGAGAAAATACTCTAGTAAAGGTTTTTAGTTATGCGTGTCAGTATTGCTATAAATTTGATAAGAGTGTTACGCCAAAGATAGTTAAAGAGCTTGAAGATATGAAATTTATGCCGTTTCATTTAGGCACAAAAGGTAGCTATGGTGAGACTGCAAGTAGTGTTTTGGCTGCACTTTTAACCAAAGATCAAATGAATGGAGTTGATATATTTAGCGATAGCTCTTCATTCAAAAAGGCTAAAATGGCATATTACAAAGCCGTGCATGAAAAAGGCGAGCAGTGGATGAGTAAAGACGGTAAGCGTGACAAGGCTGCATTTATAAAAACAGGACTTGATGCCGCGGGTGTTAGCCTAAGCGAATATGAGGCGATCTTAAACATGCCAAGAACTCAGGCCTTGCTTTTACTTTGGAGCGAGGGGTATAACGCTGCTAAAATTTTTGGCGTTCCTGCGTTTGTAGTAAATGGCAAATACGTTATAAACGCTGCCGCCGTAACCTCTATAAAAGATCTTGAAAAGCTTATAAGGGAGCTTCAGAGTAAGTAAATTTACATTTTAGATGTCGCTTGGCATCTAAAATTTCCCTATATGGGATATTTAAATTATCAAAAAATTTATTTTATTTTAATCTTAGCGTGATTTTTCTGTCGAAAACATCTTGTATAATTGCTTTAAATTTAAATCAAGGAGATTACAATGAAATTTCTAAAACTTCTATCTGCGGTTGCGATACTGGGTGCATTAAGTGCAAATGCCTTTACCGAGGGTGTTGATTATGTCAAGCTTGAAAAGCCTCTTTCTGTTGAAAAAGGCACGCTTACAAAAGTTTTTAGCTATGCTTGCCCGTTTTGTTACAAATACGACAAGAGTGTAACACCTGCTGTTATAAAAAAGGTCGAAGGGCTTAAATTCGTTCCTTATCATCTAAAGACTAAAGGTGAATACGGCGAAGTTGCAAGCAAGCTTTTGGCGGTTTTGGCTGTAAAAGATATGGCAAATGGCGTTGATTTCTTTGATGAGAAGTCTTTGTTTAAAAAGGCTAAGATGGCATACTACAAAGCTTATCATGATAAAAAAGAGAGATGGGGCAACGGTAAAGATGAAGCAGCGTTTTTAAAGACGGGACTTGAGGCGGCAGGCATAACACAGGCGGAATTTGAAGCCGGCTTAAACGATCCAAAGGTAGCAGAGCTTCTTAGTAAATGGGATGAGAGTTATGATGTGGCTAAAATTCAAGGCGTTCCTGCATTTGTAGTCGATGGTAAATACCTAATCTACACAGCCAAAATCACATCTATAGACGGAATGGCCGGTCTTATAAAAGAGCTAATGGCTAAATAAGGCTAAAAAATGAATTTGATAGAAAAGATAGGCAAATGGCAAGGTAGTCGCTTTCCGTGGCTTCTTATGGCGCTTGTGAGCGTGTTTTTGGTTGTATTGGCGCACTCGTTGTTTCAAAAGTATATACACATGCCCCCTTGCGAGCAGTGTGTTTATATACGAGTTGCGTTTTTGTGTATGGCGATAGGCGGAGTGTTAGCTGCCATTGATCCTAAAAATTTGATCCTAAAAATTTTAGGCTATGCGTTTGCGTTTTTAGGCTCTATTTACGGCATTATATGTAGTGTAAAGCTTGCAAAAATCCATGCCGCCGTTCATAGTGACGATCCTTTTGGGGTGCAAGGCTGCTCGACTGAGCCAAACCATCTATTTGGCTTACCATTTGAGAAGTGGGCGCCTGACTGGTTTTTACCGACTGGTGATTGCGGTTATGATAATCCTATGGTTCCTGACGGTGTGATTTTAAGTTCGCTACAAAACTATCTTGTAGAGCTTTATAGCGATGGTTGGTATCTTATACCTTCTAAAAAATTCCTAAGTATGGCTGACTGCACGCTTTTGGGATTTGGACTTTGTGCGATCATTTTGGCTTTAATGGCCATAGGCTTTATCGTAACACGCGTTAAGGCTAAAAAAGAATTTTAAATTTATCTGCTATACTCTTGCTAAAGGACGAATATGAACGTGTTTCTTAAATTTAGCAAGAGTGCGGATTTTAAAATTTATCTTGTTATCATATTTGCCAGCGTTACCGTTTTGTTTATGGGGGTAAATTTATATCAAGCTACAAAAGATCAGATGATATCCCTATCCGATAAAAATAAGATCGCAACTACACAAAACATAGTAAAAAGATTTGACACATGGCTTCACGAAAGGATACAAGCCCTTAGCACTATCTCGCTTATTATGCAAAATTTAGAGCTTGCCGATGATAACGAGCGCTTGTCAAATATCCTAAATTCTTTCTATAAAAATTCCAACAACTTCGACGCTGTTCAGTTTTTAAAAGATAACGGCGATATTTTCGTAAACGGTAAGAAATACACGGGCGATGACGCTGAATTTAAACAAAGAACAAGTCTGGTTTGGTTTGTAGAAACAAAGCAGACAAATTCTCCCACGATAAATTTCATCGCCAACCACACTGTTTTAAATATCTGTGTACCAAGCCATAAAAATAGCGAATTTGTGGGCGTTTTATGTGGAGTTGTTAAGATAAGCAATATCTTTAAAAACATAAGAAATTTAAAACTTTCGCCAAATTCTTACTACTTTATCGTAACTCACAGCGGCGAGGTCTTAACCCAAATGAGCGATATAAATTTAAAAGAGCAGATACAAAGTAGATTTAAAGAGATGTTTTTAGCAGGTGAGGATCTATCCGGTATAAATATAAACTCAAATTTCATCTCTCTTGCTGAAATTCCGTCGCTAAACTGGTTTGTAGGGGCGGGTGCTTACGACGAGCGCCAAGTCAGCGAGCTTTTGTCGATATTTCAAAACAGCGCCGCGTTGTTTTTCATCTCATTTTTAGTGCTTATACTTTTAGCAAATTTACTTCATAGCCTTATGTAAAAAAGATAAAAGATAAAAACGATGAGTATGAAATTTTACTTGCTCATAAGGCTAAAATGAGCGAAGCAGGGGAGCTTATAAGCGGCATAAATCATCAATTCATCCAGCCTGTAAATTCGTTAAAGCTTATGATAACGACACTTCAAATGCTTGAAAGAGACGGAAATTTAGACAAGCAAACTCTTAATGAGATACTAAAAGGTGGCGAGAGTTCAGTCTGTCTTCTAAGTGATACGATCGAAATTTTTAGAAATTTTTACAAAACAAGCGAAAATATCAATAAATTTAGCGTCGCCAAAAGCGTGAAAAACCTACTCATGCTTATGCATACGGAGCTTAGCCGTGTAAATGTCAATGTGATTTTGGTAAATTCAAGCGATGTTATCGTGACACAAAAAGACAATATCATACAGCAAATTTTACTCATCCTCATTCACAACGCAAAAGACGCCGTGGTTGAAAAATTTGAAAATATCAACAAAAGAGAGATAGAAATAGACATCAAAAGTAATGAGACTAAGTGCTTTATAACTGTTAGCGAGCATGGTTGGGGTGTTAGTGAGGCGATGAGAGATAAGATATTTTCCATGCCAAAAACAACCAAAAAAAGCGGTAACGGTATAGGGCTTTATTTTGGTAAAAAGCTAGCAAACGAAAAGATAGGCGGCGACTTAAAACTTGTTAGTGATGCAAATCCAACCGTGTTTGAGCTAAGTTTTGATATAAATTTAAAAGGTGAAAAATGAAAGAGGAAATTTTAGACTCGCTATCAAAAATATCCATCCTAATCGTTGAGGATGATAATGTTGCGCTTACGCTTTTAAAAAGCGCTTTAAAGCCGTATTGTATGAGTGTTTATACCGCAAATGACGGATATGAAGGGATCGAGTTTTAATAAAAACAACCCAGATGTCATCTTAACGGACATTCACATGCCTATGATGAATGGATTTGAGATGATGAACGAGATACTAAAGACAAAACCGCATCAAAAATTTATTATCTTTACTTCGTATGACACTGATAATAACCTACTTAAAAGCGTAAAGGTAGGAGCCGCACTGTTTCTTAAAAAGCCCATAGATATTGAAATTTTACGCTCGATGTTAATGAGTCTTAGCGTAAAGTCGCAAGATAAACTGATCAAACTAAGTCACGATATCAGCATAAATCTAGAACGCTAGAAAATTTATAAAGGCGGCAACGAAGTTTATCTGACATTTTTGCAAAACAAGCTGTTTTGCTTACTTGCTTATAACCTAAATTCGCTCGTAACCTACGACAAGATCACGGAGTATGTTTACGAGGATGAAAACGTAAGCAAAAGCGCTATACAAAATATCGTTTTATGTATCAAAAAAGAGCTTGGCATAAAGATAAAAAACCTTTCCGAGCTTGGATACATGATGACATCACAGAGATAAATTTACAATACTTTTGATAAAATCGCTTTTATTTAAATAAAGGCATTTTATGAACGAAATTTATATTTTTTATGCGGTTAGCTTCTTTTTGTGCGTGATATGCGCTGTTTTACTCGGTGTAGTTTTAAACGATAAAAAGACGATCGAGAGTTTAAAATTTAGCAAAAACGAGTTTGAAAATTTAAGTATCGAGCAAAAAGTAAGGCTTGAAAACGAAGCCTTAAGAGTGCAAGAAAGCAAAGAAATAAATGCGAATTTAAGCCAAAAGTTAGAGCGAAAAAGCATAGAAAATGATGCGCTTGAAGATGAAATTTTAAATTTAAAAACACAAATTTCAAGTCTAAAAACCACTCTTGAGGAGCGTGAGAAAATTCAGCTCGCTAAAGAGGAGAATTTCGTTCAAGTAAAGAAAAATTTAAGCACCGAATTTGAAAATCTAGCTAATAAAATTTTTGAAGAAAAGAGCGCAAATTTTAATAAAAACAGCCAAACATCACTTGAACTCCTTCTAAATCCCCTAAAAGAACAGATACAAAATTTTCAAAAACGAACAAATGAAATTCACGATAAAACTCAACAAAATAGCCTAAATTTAGAAAACGAACTCAAAAAGGTGCTTGACATAGGACTTGGTATGAGCCGTGAGGCTAGTAACCTTACAAATGCACTAAAGGGCAACAATAAGATCGCGGGAAACTGGGGCGAAATGCAGCTTGAAGCGACCTTGCAAGCCGCCGGTTTAGTAAAAAACGAACAATACCGCGCGCAAGAGAGCTTTAAAAGCGAAAGCGGGGCCAGGATGGTGCCTGATTTTGTTGTGTATCTACCTGATAATAAACATATCATCATTGACAGCAAGGTCTCTCTTGTGGCTTACGAGGTAGCTATGAGCGCGGGAAATGAAAATGAGATGAAGGCCGCGCTTAGCGAGCATGTAAAGTCAGTCAAGTCACACATCGACGAGCTTAGTAAAAAAAACTATAGCATGATAGAAGGGCTTGAGAGTCCTGATTTTGTCATGATGTTTATGCCTATAGAGGCAGCTTATATCGAGGCTTTAAAATACGAAAGAGAGCTTTTTGGATATGGTTACGAACGAAAGGTCGTGCTTGTATCTCATACGACTTTAATGCCGATACTACGCACCGTGGCAAATTTGTGGCGTATAGAAAAGGGCAACAAAGAAGCCATACAAATAGCCGCTAGTGCAGGTGAAATTTATAATAAAATTTGCGTCGTAGCCCAGGATCTAAACAAGCTTGGGGCAACGCTTACAACCGCAACTAGGCAGTATAACCAAGTAGTCACATCACTTGCCGGAAGACAAGGACTTTATGGTAAAACACAGCGCTTTAGGCAGCTTTCTCAAAAAGCTACGCAAAATATGCCAGAAGTTGGCGAACTAGAGATCGAAGTAGAGAGCGCAAAACTTGAAAATTTAAGTAAAAAGGACGATGATGGTAGTGATAGACTCTAAGCTTCCTACGACAAATTTAAAAATAACCAAAATCTTGCCCGAACTCATACAAGGCTTTATATATCATCATTTGCCAGCTTCACAGCATGTCGGATATAAGCATGAAAAAACCGGGAAAATTTTTAAGAAAACAAATTTTGACTATAGACTAAAAGTGGCAGATTTGCGCGTGCGATTTACTGCTTTTGAGCCAAAATTTGAAGAGCTTATCGCTATGGCTGTATTAAAAAACGGGCTAAATTTGGGTGAAATTCATCTAACTGGTAGCACAGTGTCCTTGCAGCGACACAGGGTTGATGAGGCGGATTTAGCTACGGTTTTGCTAAAAGGAAACGTGGTGTGCGCTTTAAAGGGGCTTTT
The DNA here is from genome assembly GCF_014892335.1 of Campylobacter sp. 7477a. Classification (NCBI taxonomy): domain Bacteria; kingdom Pseudomonadati; phylum Campylobacterota; class Epsilonproteobacteria; order Campylobacterales; family Campylobacteraceae; genus Campylobacter; species Campylobacter sp. 7477a. The sequence continues at coordinate 76,603 of NZ_JADBJH010000006.1, read as the reverse complement.
GGGGCATAAAGTCTATCTTGAACCGCAAGATTCCAGACATCTTGAGATGATGAAGAAAAATGCGCTAGAGCGGTTTGAGACGCTTTGTGGACGAGAATACGAGGGAGAATTTGAGCTAAATTTAAAGTGGCAAAATTTAGAAAGTCCGCTTTATTTTTATTATGGTAACAACAAGATGCCTGTGCGTGCTTGGTCGGCAGTCTGGGAGGTAAGGGCTAGTAGTGAGATGATAAATTTAATACTTGATACGGGCGTGGGAAGCGGATGTATGAGCTTTGGTGTCGGATTTTTAGAGGTTGCAAAAGAAAAATAACTAAAATCCATATAAAAATTTCAAATTCTAAAAGAATAAATTCTCTTTTGCAATGTTATTATTGTAGCATATTTTATAAAATGTGTAAAATCCATGTAAAATAACTTGACTTTTTAAAGATATTGCTATAAAATTATTCAAAAATATTTCAGGATAGCGTATCTATGGGCTTAGTACATAAACTATACAAAATAGGAAGTTTGCTAAACGACGATGATATTAAGGCTATGATTGAAAATACAAATTTTAAAGATAGTGAACATATTGTCGTTACTATCGACTTTAATATACAAAATGATAAACTTACCGAAACACCTAAAATCAAGCACTCCTCTTTGGATAATATCAAGACGTTTTTTACAAAAAAGATAGGCGGGACAAGCAATTCATACTATCTTTATCCAAATTTTGAATTTCAAGACGAAAAAGATCTGTATAAAAAATTTCAAGCCATATCTCATACACTAAAAAACTCTATTATGATTTATGCTAATAACAATAATCAAGCTTTAGCAAAATTGATTTTTGATTACGTTGATAAATATAATATCGATGAACTCGGGCTAAAAAACTATAAACAAGATGATTATTTTTTGATCCTGCTTATAAATGGCAAGAGCTTTTACGAGCTTATGCCAGAAATTTTGGAAAACTACATAGATGTTTTTGTTGAACCGCACATAGATAATGATAAAAAAGGTGCAACCTTAAAGGAGTGCGTTGATATTATTAACAATAAGAGTGAAATTTGCGGATACAATCCTAATATCAAATTTTTTACTATGGATAACTATGATGATGGCTTTAAAATCCAAATAATAAACAAAATGCCTATGTCAAAAGATACCGCAAAAGCCGTGAAAAAAGGCTGGATGTTTGCGATAAATTATCTTAGATTTTACTACAAAGGGCTTGAGTATATCATTATTCCATCAATGATAGATTATGATGAAGTTGTGTTTAAAGATATGATTTATTTCTTGCGCGAGTCAAAGGGCGGGCTTGGTAGTTTTGCTTCAAGGGAGGAGAGCTTTATCTGGCTGCTTGATGAGCAAATAAATAGTTATAAGAATATCAATGGTTTTACGCTCGATATATTTTTTACCGATGTAAACCTTACAAATTTATCTGTAAAAATTTTTGCCACACTTGAAGATGTGTTGCCAAGCAAGATAAGAAAAGTCGCAAATTTAATGCAACAGCAACGCATAAGCGATAGTATAGATATTATTAAAGGCGATAAAAATGAGCCTAAAACAATCTATTTAAGGGATTATTTTGGAACTACTGAGCTATTTAAAAGATCAAGAAAACTAAAAACATTGGACAATAAAATATTGCAAGAAAAGATAGTCTTAGCCAAAATTTTACTTGGATATTCGAAGATAAAATATCAAGAGCTTTTAAAAAGATTTGAGTATTTTAGAGAGTTTGAATTTGACGGCACGAAAAAACTAGACGACAATGGTGTAAAAAAATGGATAAGCTTTCCAAACTCATACATTGAAAATGAGGATAGAGTGTTGAAATTTTTACAAGAGATAAATGCTATAAAGGGATAATAGATGGAGCTTTTTTCTGAATATTTCGAAAATTTGGTAGCAGTTCAACCTGATTATTTTAATAACGGGCTGATAAAAGGAGCATATCTTATAGGTGCATATACAAAGGGTATAATAGATAGTTCTTATTTCTCTGAAGTATCAAAAAAGAATGAAACCTTTAAAAAATGGCTTTCTAATCAGAAAATTACTGAGCAAAATTTAAAAAAGATATTTAACAAGGCAGCTGAATTTGAAAGAAAACTAAGGCTTGGAAGTAATAGAAACAGCGATCTTTCAACGCTAGTAACCACGCATTTTATGTGCGAAAAAGAGATAAAAGTAACTCAACAAGAGGTATCATTTGCTTTTATTAGGGGTTTTAACGACTATGCAAAATTTAAAAAAGATAATCCAATAAAAGGAGAAGACAGTGAGTGAGTTAGCAAAACATAGTGAAATTTTATTTTTATGGGATGCGAAAATGACAAATCCCAACGGCGATATGCTAAATGATAATGCGCCAAGATATGATGAAAGCGATAGAAAAGCAGTTGTTAGTGATGTAAGAGTAAAGAGAACTATTAGAGATGATTTGCAAGATAGAAAGGGTAAAACTATTTTTGTAAATAATGCCGAGCAGGTTCAATCAGCGGAGACTAGATTTAAAGAGCTAAAAGATGCCCTAAAACTCAAAGATGATAAAGAGGTATTTTTACATTGTATAGATAATAGGCTTTTTGGTGGAGTGGCACCTAAAAGCAATATCCAAATCATCGGAGCAGTGCAGTTTTCATGGGCTAAATCCCTAAATGAAACTGAGACAATTTTATCTCAAGGAACAGGGGCTTTTGGTAAAGATAATAGTCAAAATAAAACTTTCAGAACAGACAACTATATACCTTACGGGCTTTTTGCTATGTATGGCACAATAAACTCACTAAACGCTAAAAAATCAAACGCTAGTGAAGATGATATAGCCGATATGCTTGACTCTATGTGGCAAGGAACAAAGCTGCTAAACACTAGAAGCAAGGTCGGACAAAAACCAAGAGTTCTTATAAGGGTAGTTTATAAAGACACATATATGATCGGTTTGCTTGATGAACTTGTAAAGATAGAAAATGAAGATTCACAACAAATTCGTGCCTTTGACGAGTGCGAGTTAAGCTTTAAAAGTCTTATCAACTCCCTAAAAAATATGGGTGAAAAGATAGAAAAAGTTGTTATCTTTTATGACTCTTCGGCACAAAAGTATATAGATGATTTTAAAGATACGGGCTTAAATTTAGAAATTAAAGAGCTTTAATGTTTGCATTTAAGATTTGGGGGAAATTTGCTTGTTTCAAAGACCCGTTAAGCATTAGTCAAAACATAACCTTGCCTATACCGCCAAAGAGTGTAGTTAGTGGGATGCTGGCGGCACTGCTTGGTAAGGAGGAATATCTTAAGGATGAAGAGTTTTGTGGATTTAAATATAGCGTTGTCTTGGATGGAGAGATCATCAAAAAGACTTTTTCGCAAAACTATATAAATGACTACACAAAACTTACAAAAACTCATTTAAACAGTTTGCTCAAATTTGATATGCAAAAAATTTCAAGTGGATTAAGGGATGGCAAGTCTCCACAAAAACCGATAAACAGAGAGCTTTTGATGAATCCTAAATATATAATCTTTGTAAAGGATTTCAAATTTGAAAATGAAGCGATACACAATCTAAAAAATAGAATTTGCAAATTTGCCTTTTATCTAGGAAACAGTGAATTTGCTGGAAATTTTGAGTTTTTGCCGATAGATGAGGCTAGAGATATGGAATTTGATGAAGTGGAATTTGATTCATTTGTGCTTCAGAGTGACTTAAAAAACATAGAGTTTAAAGAAAATATTTTATATTCACCACTTAGTTTTGCTACGGAGCTAGACTCAAATAGATCACCTAAAGTAAGCATGGATCTGATTTTTTCAAATAGTAAAATATGTGCCAAAAACATTAAAGCCTATAAAATTCATTGCAATGAGAGAATTTATCATTGTAAATTTGTATGATGAAAGTCGCAGATACACTTAACTCTCATCCTAATAAGCCGTATAATTCGCATATAAAAAACATAAATGATAGTTTTATTGGAGATGCGGAGCATATACAAGCAGGCTCTTATCACGACTTAGCAAAGCTTATAGAGAGGTTTCAGCTCTATATAAATCTCAGGCTTGAGAAATTTCCATCAAAAAACGAATATGAAAAAGAAAGAGCTAGACTAAAAACCACGCATGCTCTTGAGGGTGCTTTGATCTATTTTTTTGTTAGGGAAAACAAAGATATAGATTTTCTGGCTAATTTTTTTACTATTTTAAAGCACCATAGTGATTTGCCCGATATTTTGCATTTTATAAAAGAATATCTATCTGTGATTAATTCAAAAAATAATATAAAGCAGCAAATTCAAACTTCAAAAAAGGTATGTGAAATTGCAAGCATAGAAGCTAGTATTGATATTCGCACATTTATAAAGCATTTTTTACTTTTGGAGAGAAATTTTAACCAATATCAAAATTTAGATAATTTCTTCCTCTTTAAAAAGCGATATTCCCGTCTTATTTTAGCAGATAAATTTGAAGCGATATTTTCAAAACCATATCAAAATGTCGCTATTTTGGATAATAAAACAATAGATAATTATATAGGGCAACTAAATAAAGAAATAGGTAAAAAAGAAGCAAATAAATATAAAAATAAAGCAAGAGAGATAATTTTTAAAAACTATGAAAGTAACACTGATAAAAATAAATTTCTAATCAAAGCCCCAACAGGTATCGGCAAGACCTTTCTAGCTTTAAATTTAGCCCTTTGTTTAGCTAAATTTAGAGGCGATAAAAGACGCATAATCACCGCCATACCATTTACTTCGATAATAGATCAAACGCACATAGAGTACGAAAAGATAATAGGCTCAAACAAGGTTTTAAAATATCATCATCTAACAAGCTATAAAAAAGATGATAACGATGAGGTGGAACAACTTTCACAAAAGCTGTTTTTAGCCGATATTTGGCAAGAAAATTTTATCGTTACTACTTTTAATCAGCTTTTTTACACCTTTTTCTCAAACCATAATAGAGATAATATAAAGCTAGAAACACTACGTGATAGCGTCATTATCATTGATGAAATTCAAAATATACCAAGAGTTTTGCTAAAGCAAATTAGCATTATGTTTAACGAATTTGCAAAAAGATATAACATCGACTTTATACTGATGTCCGCTACGATGCCTTGTATCACGCAAGAGCTTGAGAATTTTACCGAGCTTTCAAGCCCTGATTTTTATAGAGATAAGAAAGATAGATACAGACTTATCTATAAGCCAAATTTAAGCAGCTTTGAAAGTGTACGAGATGAAATTTTGCGTCAAAGTAATAAAAGCGTTCTTTGTGTGGTAAATACTATTCTAAAAGCAAAAACTCTACATAAAATGTTAAAATCTTGTAATAACGAGCGAGAAATTTATCTCTTAACGACTCATCAAGTGCCGATCCATAGAGCGCAAATCATCGAAGAGATAAGAGAGAAGCTTAGTAAAAATGACAAAAAGATAGTTCTTGTATCGACACAACTTATCGAAGCGGGCGTGGATCTTGACTTTGATATAGGATTTCGCGAGTTTGCGCCATTTGGCTCTATTATACAATCGGCAGGTAGGGTAAATAGAGAAGGAAAAAACAGCATGACAGATGTTGTGGTTTTTAACTATTTAGATGGTAAACCGCACCCGTATCACGACACTGACTTGCAAGAGGAATTTATCAAAGATACTCTTTTAAACAATATAAAAGAGAGTGAAATTTATGAAATTTTAGAAAACTATTTTAAAGTTGCAAGGTCTCAAACAACCAGCGTTAATTTGCTTAAATACGCTACAAATTTGGACTTTGAAACGCTATTTTGCGAATTTAACAAAAATTTTATGCCGCAACAAAAGTGGAAAGTTTCACTTTTTATTGAGGAGTATGAAAATCACTTTGAGGACTTTCTGAACAAAAGAGAGGATTTATTAAATTCTAATAGCGATAGATTTGAGATTATGGCTGATATTAAAGAAAGAGAAAAAGATCTATCTTTGCACACGATTTGTGTTAATGAAAGCTTGATAAAAAGTAGTGGCATAAATGGCTTTAAAGAGATGTTTGGCAGGTATATTTTGCCTTATAGCGTATGGAAAGATAGTGGAATTTATTCTAAACAAGATGGCTTTAATCCTGAGATAACCCGCATAGAAGAGGCTTTTACCTAATGTTTAACAAAGAGCAGATCACCGGAACGCTTGTGAACTACTACGCCACTTGCAAGCGTGAAGCGTGGCTATACGCCCATCATATCCACGCTGATCAAGAGGATGAAAACGTCGCATTTGGCAAGGCGATGGCGGATATAAAAGAGCAAAATTTACAAGAGTTTGCCTTTGCAAATTTGAAATTTGACAAGCTTTCAAAAGAGCGCGGACACTACGTCGTAACCGAATACAAAAAGAGCCTAAAAAACGAATATGCCGCTAAAATGCAGCTACTTTTTTATATCTATCTTTTAAAAACAGGTTTAAATTTAAAAGAGGTAAAAGGCAAGATAATAAGCGGTAAAAAAGTAGTGCTCGTGGAGGATAGCGATGAGAATTTTGCCATTTTAGAGCAAATACTAGGCGAGATAGAGGAGCTCGCCAACATGCCCGTGCCGCCTAAATTTGAGCACAAAAAGATATGCGACAACTGTGCTTATAGAAACTATTGTATATAAGGGGCAAGATGTATGTGATACTTTTTTATGATATTGCAGGAGCCGAGCAAAAAGAGAAAAATAATGCAAACCGCATAAGAAAAGCGGTGGAGAAGTATCTGCCGCGCGTGCAGTTTTCGGTCTTTGAGGGCGAGATAAGACAAAGTGACTTTAAAAGGCTCACGGCGACACTTCAAAAGGAGTGCGACAAGGAGCTTGACTCCATCGTGATTTACACGTTTAACTCGCTCAAATACTCCGAGCGCCTAGTCATTGGACAGGACAAAAACGGCTCACTATTTAGCTAAGGCGGACAAATGCAAAAGAACGACAGAACACACTTTATACTTAGCCCCGGGCGACTTAGGCGGCAGGATAACAACCTGTATTTTGATAAATTTGACGAGGATTTGAGCGTATGTGCGACTAAAATTTTGCCTATTAACGCCATTGATGAGGTCTATATTTTAGCCAGAGTTGAGATAGACAGCTATACGCTTGCGTTTTTGGCTGACAATAACGTGCTTTTGCACTTTTTTAGCCCTTACGGCAGCTTTCGTGGTAACTTTTTCCCAAACACGTCAAACTCCGTAAATAAAAGCGGTTTTGTGCTCTTGCAGCAGCTTCGTGCCTTTGACGATAGCGTAAAGCGCCTATATATCGCACGTGAGATAACTAGGGCACATATCCTAAACGATGCGATGAACTGTAAAAAACACGGCGTGAGCTTTGACATAAGTCCGCATATCGCAGCACTTGAGGGAGCAACAACGATAGCGCAGATAATGGCAGCCGAAGGTGCTTTTCAAAAGCTGTATTACGAAAAATGGAACGAGATAATCACCGATCAAAAGAGCTTTAAATTTACAGTGCGTTCCAAGCGCCCGCCCGCAGACAAGATAAACAGCTTCATAAGCTACATAAATACACGCATTTATAATGTCTGTCTAAGTGAGATTTATAAGACCGAGCTAGATCCAAGGATCGGCTTTTTACACGAGCCAAACTACCGTGCGCTTAGCTTGCATCTTGATATTGCTGAGATTTTTAAGCCGATTTTGGGCGATACGCTGATCTTTACAATACTAAATCGTCGTGAGATCACGGCAAAGGACTTTGAGACGAACGCCGGACGGATCAAATTTAGCAACGAAGCCGTGCAAAAGATCGAGATAAAGATAATCGGCAAGCTCACCGAGCAAGTAGAAATAGCGGGGCAAAAGCTCACGTGGAGGCAGGTGATCCGCCGAGAAGCCAATAGACTTAAAAAGTGTATTTGTGAGGACGCGCCTTATGAGGGGTTTGTATGGAGATAAAGCTTGTTTTAAGCTTTATGATGACCCGATATTTTGGGCACTTGGCTGTTTGATGTGAGTAAAATTTAGCCTTTTATAAGGTAAATAGATATAGACTTTATCTTGCAAACAGCCCTAAAATGTGTGTTTTGGTGCTGTTAAAATTTAAGCCGTTGGCTTTTGAAACGATAGAATAGAGTGTTTTGAAACGGTTTTTTCGGTGTTAAAATTTAAGCCGTTGGCTTTTGAAACTCAGTACTGTCAAAATTTCTTTGACAGTTCAGTTCGGTTAAAATTTAAGCCGTTGGCTTTTGAAACAACTCGTCCGCGCAAACGGCGCGTGAGAGTTCCGGTTAAAATTTAAGCCGTTGGCTTTTGAAACTCTCGCTTACGGCTTCGTTAATGCCATCTATCGCTGTTAAAATTTAAGCCGTTGGCTTTTGAAACGCCAAAGCTTTTGGCCTAAAAGCGCGATAGTGTAAAAGTTAAAATTTAAGCCGTTGGCTTTTGAAACATAATATGATACCAGATGACGAAAAAGAAAAACCTCGTTAAAATTTAAGCCGTTGGCTTTTGAAACGCCCGTTTAATATTTTGCCCTGAAACGCCCTTGCTAAGTTAAAATTTAAGCCGTTGGCTTTTGAAACGCTCTATTGTCGGTACTTCGCCCATATCCAGCTTGTTAAAATTTAAGCCGTTGGCTTTTGAAACTATTTCACAAGATGAAATGAAAAAAGAATTAAGAGTTAAAATTTAAGCCGTTGGCTTTTGAAACTTGTAGTTGGCTTTTTTGATAGCCCCGATACTTTCGTTAAAATTTAAGCCGTTGGCTTTTGAAACAACGGATTTTATTCACGCAAATTTTATGAGCTTGAGTTAAAATTTAAGCCGTTGGCTTTTGAAACTGCAGATGATGGGTCTTTATTTGCCGTTGGAGTTGGTTAAAATTTAAGCCGTTGGCTTTTGAAACTTTTTATCATCACCCCAAATCTTGATCATATCCCAGTTAAAATTTAAGCCGTTGGCTTTTGAAACGAACTATACTAAATCTTTATAGTTCCCGTTTACAAGGTTAAAATTTAAGCCGTTGGCTTTTGAAACCTAGCTATCACGATTGTATCGTTTGCTTGTTTCATGTTAAAATTTAAGCCGTTGGCTTTTGAAACAATTCTTTGTAACACCTAAATAGCCTTGTCCGTTAAGTTAAAATTTAAGCCGTTGGCTTTTGAAACCTCCAAATTTAGCTGCCATGCTTTACTCCTTTTGTTGTTAAAATTTAAGCCGTTGGCTTTTGAAACGATCTATTTTTTCGGGTTTAGCGTCGTAGAATTTGGTTAAAATTTAAGCCGTTGGCTTTTGAAACGTAGTGAATTGGCAATTGAAAAAACTAAAAACTACAGTTAAAATTTAAGCCGTTGGCTTTTGAAACTCACTCAAAGCGTAAATGCGATAATCGGCGCATTCAAGTTAAAATTTAAGCCGTTGGCTTTTGAAACGGCAAATCAGCCGACACAATCTCTGCCGGTATAACGTTAAAATTTAAGCCGTTGGCTTTTGAAACGTATGACTATGTCATAGCCAAAGCCCTCGATATTGTTAAAATTTAAGCCGTTGGCTTTTGAAACTTTTGTCCGCTTTATCCCTGTTTTGCAATACGATGGTTAAAATTTAAGCCGTTGGCTTTTGAAACTTAACGTTGGACGAGTATTGTTTATTATTGCGCCACGTTAAAATTTAAGCCGTTGGCTTTTGAAACCGATAAATACGACGGCGGGCTTATAAAAATGGGATGTTAAAATTTAAGCCGTTGGCTTTTGAAACACTTGCATTTTGCACTCCGTTCATTTTGTCTAGTTGTTAAAATTTAAGCCGTTGGCTTTTGAAACTTTTTCTTTTTGTTATAATAGTGCTTTAGTAAAACAGTTAAAATTTAAGCCGTTGGCTTTTGAAACAATTTATTTAAAAGACCTTTTGCAACTTTAACAACAGTTAAAATTTAAGCCGTTGGCTTTTGAAACAATTCAAGCGGTTTGCTAAAAGGTCGCTTGCAAACTGTTAAAATTTAAGCCGTTGGCTTTTGAAACCTAGGCTTTCACGTCGGCGCAAAAATAACAAAGGCGTTAAAATTTAAGCCGTTGGCTTTTGAAACTACACAAATGAAGCAAAATGGGTATTAAACACATTCGTTAAAATTTAAGCCGTTGGCTTTTGAAACCAAATCTTATTCAAACTCATTTAGAGGTAGGCGGAGTTAAAATTTAAGCCGTTGGCTTTTGAAACGTGTGTATTCGTTTTAACGATAAATTTAGAATACGGTTAAAATTTAAGCCGTTGGCTTTTGAAACTCCAATGAGGATACGAAATTTTTAATGGATTTGGGTTAAAATTTAAGCCGTTGGCTTTTGAAACTAGCGTTTTTTTAGCTGGCGAAAACGATGGCTACGGTTAAAATTTAAGCCGTTGGCTTTTGAAACTGTATTCATCGGGGATTTTAGCCCCGCTGTGCTCGGTTAAAATTTAAGCCGTTGGCTTTTGAAATTGCAATGGTTGGGCGGATTGGTTGGATAGCCTACTAGGGTTAAAATTTAAGCCATTGGTTTTTGAATTAAAATGAATGAAGACAGGTATAGGGCGACTGCGTCAAAAGATAGGAGATGACTCTAAAAATCCACGATATATCCACCCCGTGCGCGGTATAGGGTACAAATTTATCAATGCGTAGTATATCTATAGTAAAGCTAATAACTTTTTTCTTTTTTATCGCTCTTATCATAGTAAACTCAGCATTTTATATCGAATCAAACAGGCAGATAAGAGACGCAGAGTACTTTACTTATCAGCGCTTTATGCTAGGTATGCGTATACGCGGACAAGAAGACAGTGGTGCTACCGAGCAGTTAAAGCAAATAGGGCTTAAAAACAGCGAGTATGACCCAAATGAGATCAGGCAAAACGGTGAGAAAATTTTTAGTGACTCATATGCCGATATGATAAGATATAACAAAAAGCTCTATTTTGTGCCTAGATTTTTTTCTGTAGATGCCAAAATGCTACCACGTATTATGATAGCAGCAGGGCTTGATCCGCTAAAAAACGACATCACAACACACGAAGTGCCTTTAGAAAATTTAGAAGAGATGTCTACAATATCTTTTGGACTTATGCTTGGTTCGATCTTGATCTCTTGAGTGGTTTTTTTCTCGTTATTTAAAGAGATAGGTCGATAGAAGTCAGACACTACTCGCTTAAATATCTCTCTATACTCTTTATAGTCTATATAGCCTTTGACAATATCTGCGCTGTTTTTAATGGATTTGATATATTTTTCAAAGCTGGTGTATGACTCTTGATGGATGCTCTCTTGGGTTGTTGAAATTTTATCTATTGTTGATTTTACTTTTATGGCTATAGCTTTTGCTTCATAAACATCATCTGTAAAAAGAGAGTATTTGATAGTTACCCGTTTTCCATCTTTAAGAGCTTGATCAAAATAATAATAGCTTGATCTGTCTTTTATCTTCATTATCATTTTAGAAGCCATAGCAAACTCCTAAAATCAGCACGAAAAAACGTATGGTATAGAGATGCAATTTATTCAACAAATGGGCTATTTCTATTCCGCATCTGCAAATTTGCATCAAAAATAGCAAAATTTGATATAAATGAAAAGTTGACTTAATGCTGATACAAACGATATTTGAAGGGGATTTTTTATAAATAGTGGCCGGGAGATAGGGATTCGAACCCCAGGAGGCTTTCACACCTCAACGGTTTTCAAGACCGCCGCTTTCGACCGCTCAGCCATCTCCCGAAAACAAGTTGTGATTATATCAAAATTAGCTTAAAATTTGATATAAATTATTCTGTTTTTTCCTTGACATAAGTAGCGCCATCATTTATCTTCTCTTTTGTCCATTCAGCTGCGTTTGAGCTATCAGCCTTTATGCCACTCCATGTATTTGAACAACCAGTAAAAAATACAAAAATAACAAAAACAAAAGATAAAATTCTCATGAACATCCCTTAGTCTTGGAGGCGACACCCGGATTCGAACCGGGGGTAAAAGCTTTGCAGGCTTCTGCCTTACCACTTGGCCATGTCGCCATACAAAAACTCTAACAAAAGTGGTGCCCAGAGCCGGACTTGAACCGGCACGGAAAAAAATCCGAGGGATTTTAAGTCCCTTGTGTCTACCATTCCACCACCTGGGCAACAAATAAAAAATGGAGCGGGAAACGAGATTCGAACTCGCGACCCTAACCTTGGCAAGGTTATGCTCTACCCCTGAGCTATTCCCGCGTTTTAAAAGGAGCAATTTTAACCAATCTTTGCTTAAAAATTTATTTGATTTTGCTTTAATTTTGTAAAATTTCAAAATTTTGTAAGAATGTTTTGTGTAAAATACCGAAACATTTTGGGGTTATAGCTCAGCTGGGAGAGCGCTTGAATGGCATTCAAGAGGTCGGCGGTTCGATCCCGCTTAACTCCACCAAAATTTATTCTATTTATTCCATTCATTTTAAACTCGCAACTATTTTTGAGGATATTTTATTTAATCATTAAAGTGGATTTGTATGAAATTTAAGCCTCATTTTTGAGGCTTAAATTCTAAAAGCATTACTTTGTAAATGCCTTTTCTACGCTAAATGGAAACGCTTGATATCCCATCGCGTTTGTCATCTTAATCTCAATAGAGGGCTCTTTTGCACCCCATTCAAATTCGTTGATATGTGGGCTTGGTTGACCTACCGGACGACCTGTTGCTATATCAAACTGCATACCGGCAACAGCAGAGTAGGCAAATACGCTATCAAGATCATCTTGATACTGGGTTAGGCTGGTAACCGAGCTATACCACTCTGAGCCTCGCTCTTTGCCGTATTCCCATACTTGCTCTACTGTTTTGGCTTTTTCGTCTATTTTAAATACCACCGCCCTGCTGTATTTCATGCCGGCGATCGCAGGTTGCTCAAAGCCACGACTATCGCCGTTGTCAAATACTGTTAGGTAAACAACACCTTTTTTAGACTTGCTGTCTATTCTAAATGCTGTGTGCTGTGTGTATTGCCAGTCAAATCCACCCTTGTCGCTTTCATATCCCGGGCATTTTGTGTAGTCGTCTTCGCAGACTATTTTGTTGCCGTTTTTATCTACCGGTTGAAGCAAGGCTGATTTAAATTGCTCTTTCCAGCCTTTGTGTCCGCCCATTATCCATTTGACTTTTTTATCACGTCCGATTTTAATAACGGCATTTTGGTGACGTGAGCTTATTATGATGCTATCGTCTGTTGGATCATGATCTACGCTGTTTACGTGAGCCCAGTTGCGTCCCGGACCTGATCCTACGATGTCACCCCATTTTTCCTCTTTATCCATAGACATTAGCTCATCTGTTGAGGCTGTATGACCGGCTTTTGAAGCATCAATGTTTAGACAAACTGCACCTTGGTCAAGCACTTTTAGGACAGTATCTCTGTAAGGATCTAAAATTTCATATAATCTCCAGTCATCCACTACGTTGCCGTCGCGATCGACCTCGACGATCACGTCGCGCACGGTGCGGACGTTTTTGCCGTCGCTTCGCTTGTAGTTTGCGTTTGCGACGCGAAGCAAGTAGTGTCCGTTATCCATGACGTCCATTGAGTGAGAGAAGTCGTTGTATCCCGCAGGCAGCTCGCGGTCAAAAATTTCGCGTCCTAAAATGTCGTATTTAGCGTATCTTTGTCCATATCCCCACGTCATCGCGCCGTCGCTGTTTTGCTTAAAGCCCATCATCACCCCAGCGTTAAACGGCTTTTTAAGATCGTAAAATCTGCTTGGCTCGAGATACCAGCGCACTTCACCTTTAGTATCTAAAATAAAGTTATTTGGCGAGTAGTTCCATTCTAGCGCGCCGCCTGCCGGGTTGTTCCAGACGACTTTTGTGCCTTTGCCGGTTTTATTGACGAAGTTATTTACATAATAAAGGCGGTTGGCAAATTTTGCGCTTGGTGCTTTTACGACTTCGATTTTATCAAATAGCGCACCCTTTTGATTTGGTGTGCCGGAGCTTTCTAGATAGATCGCCGGAGCGTAAATTTTATACGTTTCTTTTATCTTCTCCTCGGCACCTTTATAAATTTTTGTGTATTCAACTTCGATAGTATTTTGGTAGTCCGGATACATGCCAAATACAGGAATTCCCCCGTGTGTGCGTAGATGTTTGTCGGCTACTTTATAGCTTATCACTTGTCCACCCGGTTTTGGGACAACTGTTACTTTTGCGTCTTTGATGGTATAGCCACCGTTTTTGATAACAGCCGTAAGAGGAGCTGTATCGTAAGGATTTACAACTACTTCACCAAGTTGTCCAGGTATCGCATAGTCGATATGTGCGCCACTTGGTCCGCCGATAGCAAGAGCTGTTGTAGCAACTGTGCCTACTAACAATCCTGCAACTGCAACCGATGAAAGAATCTTTTTCATATTTTCTCCTTTTGAAAATTTTTATCAATTTGAATTATAGCAGTTTGTTTTCTTGTAAAACTATCGCTAATATTATAAAATGCTTAAAATTGAATTTAGATAAAAATTTAAAGAACGCCAAATGAAAGAAATATGATGAGGAAAGGAGATATTATTCAAATGGCGTAGGAAAAGTTGCATTATACATTATAAATCCTTTAATAAATCACAAAAAACTTGCTCTTCGTTTAACAACGTATAGAATTTACACAAAACGACCCTTGTTTATGCAAAGGTCGTTTGTATATAGTGTCTATTTGGAGTTGAAGGCTTTATTGATATCAATAGGTAATGCCCTATAGCCAATGGTATTTGAGTTAATAAATTTCATCTCAAACTCAACCTCTTGTGTGCCATACTTAATCTCTTCTAAGAATGGAGTAAGAGCTGCTTTACCAGCACGGAATGCCTTAACATCACCAAGTCCGGCTGTAGCAGAGTAGACAAACATAGTGTCAAATTTAGGGTTATACTCAGTAACCGAAGTTATCGGGCTATACCACTCAAAGCCACGATTTTTGCCGTATTCTCAAACTTGCTGAACAGTCATGTTTTTCTCATCTACGACATACTCAACCGCGCGTGAGTATTTCATATTTATAAGTGCCGGTTGCTCCATACCGCGACTATCACCATTGTCAAATACGCTTACGTGAACCTTGCTACCTTTGCTTTTTTCATTTACTTTATAAGCTGTGTGTTGTGTCCAAGTGTAATCAAATCCGCCCTTATCACTTTCATATCCAGGGCATTTTGAGCCACTTTCGCCACAGTCTATAGCTTTGCCGTTTGCATCGATAGGTTTAAGTACTTTTGTTGCTAGGTCGCCAGTCCAGCCCTCTTTTGAAGCAAGGATCCATTTTACTTTTTTATCGCGAGTGATTTTTACAGTTGGAGCAGGAGTTGATAATGAAAAGAGATTGATAATCTCTTAAACGATATCAGTAAAAACGCTGCATTGCTTCTTTGTGGCTTTTTAGCTCTTAGCTTGCTTGCAAATTTCTTGCATAACTTTATGTATAATAAAATCAATGCTCGAAAAAAAGAGTATGAAATTTTACTTATGCATAAGGCAAAAATGAGCGAGATAGGAGAGTTGTTAAGCGGCATAAATATCAATTTATCCAGCCTGTAAATTCCTTAAGGCTCATAACAACAACCATAAATGCGCTGAAAAAAGATGGTCATCTAAGTGATGAAAAACTAGAAGTAATGTTAAAAAATCAATCATGCTTTTAGGCGATACTATTGAAATTTTTAGAAATTTTTATAAAACAAATGAAAACATAAGCAAATTTAGCATAAAAAGGAGTATTAAAAATCTTTTAACTCTTATGCATACTGAGCTAAGTCGTGCAAATGTAAGTGTGGTGCTTGAAGAATTTGAGGATAGAAATATCAGTCAAGTAGAAAATATCATCCAGCAAATTTTGCTTATTTTAATCCACAACGCAAAAGATGCCGTAGTGGAAAAATTTAAAGATGATTTTAAATCAAGAGTGATTAGTATAAGTGTGAAATTTGATGAGAAATACTGCTATATCAAGGTAAGTGAGTTTGGTTGCGGAGTAGATAAACGCATACAAGAAAAGATATTTGATACTCCAAAGACGACAAAAGAATTTGGTAGCGGGATCGGACTTTACTTTGGTAAAAAGCTCGCAAACGAGAAAATCTGCGGTGATTTAAAGCTCTTGAGCGTCAAAGATCCAACGGTGTTTTGTTTTAGTTTTGCTATAAATTAAAAGGAAAAATATGAATGATGAGGTATTAAGCTTATTATCAACGATCTCGGTTTTAATCGCTGAAGACGACGAGATAGCTCGTGAAACGATAGCTGAAGGGTTGCGTCCATGTTGTAAAGCCGTAAATGTTGCAAGGGATGGGTATGAAGGAGTTGAACTGTTTAATAAATTTAACCCCGATATAATTTTAACCGATATTCACATGCCGTTAATGAACGGCTTTGATATGATGAAAGAGATATTGAGGGTAAAACCACGTCAAAAATTTATAATATTTACTTCGTATGATACAGATCATAATTTAATTAAAAGCATAAAGCAGGGTGCGACACTGTTTTTGAAAAAACCGATCGACATGCAAACTCTTAGGGGTGCGCTTGTGACTTTAACTTTTAAAAACGAAGACGAGCTTGTCAAGATAAGTGACGGGGTTAGCATAAATTTGGCTAAGGAAAAAATTTACAAAGATGGTCAAGAAATATATCTTACGTTTTTACAAAATAGACTATTTTGGCTACTAGCTTATAATCTAAATTCTTTAGTTAGCTATGAGATGATAGACGAATTTGTTTACAGTAATGAGCCGACAAGCAAAAACAGCGTGCAAAAGGCTATATTACGTCTTAAAAACGAGTTAAATTTAAATATCAAAAACATCTTTGACGGCGGATACATGCTGTGTGCTAGTAAGTAGCTTTTGTTTTGGTTTTAAAGTATATTTGGTAAGTTTAAATTTAGGTTTATTTACGATAAGACGGGAAAGCCCCGTCTGTTTATTTGTTTTTATCTTCAAAGTCAAAGTATCTTTGCGGATATTTTTCAACTTCTTTTATGTTTAAGAGCACAAATTTATACCCTAAAAACAGAGATAAAATCCACAAAAAGAAAAATACTAAAGCCGATATCATCATCTCTCCTTAATAAGCGTGCTGATCGTTTTTGATCTCTTCTTTTGTGATCTTCTTGCTATCTATAGCTCTCCAAACCACAAAGATATAGCCTAAAACCACAGGCACAAGCAGGCTAACATAAGCCATGACGTTTAGTGTATAGTGGCTTGAGCTTGCATTTTTTATCGTAAGCGAGCTTTGTAGGTTGCTAAAAGACGGATAAAACGCGGTATTGTTTAGTCCTGTGATCAAGAACAATGAAGTAACAACCAAGACTACACCTAGTCCATAAGGAAAGATCGCGTGTATACTCTTTGTAAAAGCACCTTTAAAAACACTATAAAGAACGGTTACGACACCAACAGTCATCGCAAGTGCGATCATAGGCATTTTTACTAAATTTAGAGAGTATTTGTATTTGCTTAGCGTAACCACGCCGTTTGCATCGTATTCAAATCCGTCTTTTGTAAGTATCCAAAACAAAAATGCCAAGAAAAACGGTAAAAACAAAATGGTATTTTTAAGCACCGCTTTTCTTGCGTTTGCCCTTAACTCCTCATCGTCTATGTTATTTATAAGATATAAAGCACCGCCTATACGAGACAGGAAAAACATCGCAAGACCAAGCAGGTATAGCATCGGGTTGGCTAAAGCTTCAAGTCCGCGCCAAGGTGTTTGCCAATCAACGAAATTTCTTTCATTTAGCATAAAGTCGCTTCCTGAAAAAAATGTACTAACTGCCATTCCTATCAAGATAACGCCAAGCGAGCCGTTTATATAAAGAAAAATTTCATAAGTTTTTACACCTAGAAAATTATCAGGTTTTTTGCGGTATTCGTAGCTTACAGCTTGAAGTATAAAACAAAACAAGATCGCAAGCCAAACCCAATACGCACCACCAAAGCTTGTTGCATAAAAGAGTGGAAATGCCGCAAAACAAGCGCCGCCAAACATAACAAGCGTGGTAAAGGTAAGCTCCCATTTGCGACCGATAGAATTTATGATCATATCTTTTTGAAGTTCGTTTTTAGCGAGTGAAAAGATAAGTGTTTGTCCGCCTTGAACAAACATCATAAACACAAGCAGCCCGCCAAGCAAACTAACTATAAACCACCAGTAAAATTGAAGAATTTCTAAACTAAACATGACTTTCAAATCCTATCTTTATCTGTTTTGACATGATTTTTATCTCAGCTATAAGTAGCGTCGTAAAAAGCACGGCAAATAGCGTGAAAGAAATTTTCACGTTTGTATCGGCTAAATTTGTAGCGCCGACACCTACGGTCATGAGGTCTTGTATCGTCCAAGGTTGGCGACCGACTTCTGCCACTATCCATCCTGCCTCAGCCGCAATGTATCCAAGCGGTATACTAAGCACACAAAGCCAAAGGAGTTTTGGAAAGTTTTCGATCTCGTTTGCCATGCAAAGGTAGGTAACAACCAAAAATAGCGCTATAAAGTAACCCCCAAGTGTAACCATAAGGTGAAAGCTGTAAAATGTCGTTGCTACAGGAGGAATGGCATCTTCTGGTTTATCAAGGTAGTTGTAGCCCAAAAATTTCATATTTTCATCTAAAATTTTTGCAGCATCTTGGGCTGTTTGCGTATCGCCTGACTTCTTAGCTTCTTTATAAATTTTAAGCGCGTCGGCTGCGATTTTGCCTTTTTCCATCTTGCTTGCGACACTTTCTACGCCATGTGTTTCATTTCCGTAAACCAAGTCGTCGATCCCCGGTATAAAGCCCTCTATGCTTCTTGTGCCAAGCAAAGATAGCATGTAAGGTACTTCAAGGTCTATTAAGAACGGATCTTTGTCATCACCGGGTTTTTTACTTGGATCCAAAATTCCCATAGCGACTAGACCTTGTCTAGTATCTCCCTTATAAAGACCTTCCATTGCAGCTAGTTTCATGGGTTGGGCTTTTGCGGCTTGGTATCCGCTCTCGTCACCGCTAAATAGTAAAAACAAAGACGTGATAAGTCCAAAACTAGTAGCTACT
The DNA here is from genome assembly GCF_014892335.1 of Campylobacter sp. 7477a. NCBI lineage: Bacteria > Pseudomonadati > Campylobacterota > Epsilonproteobacteria > Campylobacterales > Campylobacteraceae > Campylobacter > Campylobacter sp. 7477a. The sequence goes on along the minus strand of NZ_JADBJH010000006.1, from coordinate 57,544 downwards.
ATCATGCTCTTTTTTGCCATAACAAGATGACGACCTTTTAGGATAAACCATGCCGAAATTCCTATAACAAAAAGTGCAGAGATGACATATCCGCTAGTAACCGTATGTAAAAATTTAATGATACCGACCGGGCTAAGTGCTACTTCGAAGAAATTTTCCATCTCCATCCTTGCGGTATCTGGATTAAATTTCATGCCGATAGGGTATTGCATCCAGCCGTTTGCGACAAGTATCCAAAGTGCGCTTAAATTTGAGCCGATCGCAACAAGCCAAGTAGAGATAAGGTGAAATTTTTTACTTACTTTATCCCAACCAAAGAACATTACGGCAAAGAATGTGCTTTCCATAAAGAACGCAAGTAGTCCTTCTATCGCAAGCGGTGCTCCGAAGATATCACCCACAAACCAGCTGTAATTTGCCCAGTTTGTGCCAAATTCAAATTCCATTATGATGCCCGTCGCAACACCGATAGCGAAGTTAATGCCAAAAAGTTTTAGCCAAAATTTGGTTATGTCACGCCACTCTTTGTTGCCTGTTTTGACATAAATGCTCTCCATTATCGCGATAATGAAGCTAAGTCCCAGTGTGAGCGGAACAAATAGAAAATGATACAGAGCCGTTAATGCAAACTGTGCCCTAGACCAATCAACCGAAGCTAATTCAGCCATATTTTTTCCTTTAAAAAAAATTATTATTCTTGATTATAATACAAATTTCATTTTTTTTAAATAAATTTGCTAAAAACGGCTATTTAAAGCTGCTAATATCAATTGCGGGATCGCCGCTTATATTTTTTATCAGCATTTTTGAATTTAAAAAATCATCTTGTTTGACTTCTTCAAAAACATCACTTATCTCGTTAAAATTTTCAGTTTGCACACAGATCCATTTTGCAAAGCTTTGTGGAAAATGTGTAAATTTGTGTATGAAATGAGAATTTATATAGACAAGAAAAAAGATAAGAGAATTGCGATAGTGTCGTGATTTGAGTTATAAATTTTCTCATTTTAATGAGATTAACAAAAGTGTTCGCAAGTTTAAAATTTCATACACCAATCATACATTTTGGCGACAATGGTTAGACAGGTGTCAAAAAATGGTTAGAGAGCCGTTAGAATGGCGTTAGAGCGCAAGCACGCCAAGAGGCACGACTTTTCTTACGACACCTACGATTTTAAGCATATCCAGCTCATCGCCGCTCATTACAATATCTTTGTAAAGCTCATTCATCGAAGTTAGCTTAACCTCCCTATTTATCGGATCGCGCAGTAGTTTTTTGACATAGAGATCGCCGCTAATGTTTGCGATGACGATTTCGCCGTTTCTTGCCTCGTGGGTTGGCTCGACAAGCAAGGTATCGCCGTTTTTTATAATAGGCTGCATACTATCGCCAAATACGTTGATAAGGTCGTATTGGCGCACGGGGACGCGCAATACTTTGGTTAGAAATTTAGCGGTGATAGGGACTATGTCGTAAGCTTCATCATCATTATTTGCGCCGTATCCCGCCGCTACGCTAACGCTAGGGAAAAAGCGCAAATTTATAATCCTATTTTCTTGCTCGTCAATAAGTGTTCGCAATTTTTGTAATTTTTCGGATTTTTCTGGACTAACGTCATTACTTACGAACGACTTACGAACTAAATTTTCGTTAGACTTACGAACTATCGAATTGTCTAAAAAATCAGTCAAACTTACATTAAAAACACTTGCCAGCTTTTCCAAATTAGCTGTAGTGATATTGTCTCCCTTTCCAGTCTCATATCGTTTAATACTTTGTATTGATATGTCTGATTTGTTAGCCAAATCTTCCTGTGTCCAACCAAGTTCTAAGCGATAAAGTTTAATTTTTTGAGCTAAATCCATAAAATACCCTTGACAAATCTAATTTATTAGACTATAATTCTTTTAATTTTAATTTTGAAATTATAACTTTAAAAGTTTAATTAAAATTAAAAGTAGAGTTCTTTTAAATTTTATTGTTAAGTCGGTAGAAAGGTCAAGAATGAAAGTCGCATTTTGTAGTACCGAGCCAAGCGCGTCTAGCTTTAGTGTTAGACAATGGCTCGGTAAAGGAGTAGAGAGGCTGCTTGCAGTTTTAAACCAAAGCGGATATTCGAGACGGCTTGTAAGATATTGCGATATGATTTTATATAGACATATAGACTCGATCAACACTCAAGACAAGCAAATGTGCGATGAGTGTGCGAAAAAGCTCTCAGATATGCGTTATAGAGTCTCGTATAGTGGATCAAATCGGCGTAATCAAGTAGATGTAGTCCGAGAAATTCGCGGTCTTTTTCGTTAGGTATATCCTTATAAGAGGCTTTTAGATACGGCTCATCCATAACTTCGCTAAATTTATACGAAAACTGATAAGAAGCGGGTATAAAATAATTGTTTGGATGAGCTATGCTATCGTCGTGCAAAACACGTAAAGTAAAGTGCCTAAATACAGGGCTTATAACAGGCTTTAAGTGTTCGCACTATATACGTAATGCTATAATACGAATATGAATAAAATACTACTTGTCGCACTTGTTTTTTTACTAAATTTAAACGCCGATACTCTTTTTGGTAAGGTTGTAAAAATAATCGATGGAGATACTATCCACATCCTTGATAGCTCAAAAAGACGGCACAAAATAAGGTTGTTTGGCATAGATGCTCCTGAAAAAAAACAAGCCTACGGCAATAGGGCGAAAAACTATCTTAGCGGCTTAATAGCCGGCAAGGAAGTAAAAGTTGAATATAACAGCCTAGATAAATATCAAAGAATTTTAGGCGTAGTATTTTTAGAGCGTTAAAGTTAGCCGTAGAAAATAAAGGTATTAGCTATTTAAAGCTAATACAAATCATTGACGAAGCAATCATAAAAGAACGTGAAAAAAAGTAGAACGCGTCCTTGCCTGCGTAAGCTCAAACTTTAGCTCCGAAGAGTTTGGGCTTGACGAGTGTAAATGCTCTTTTGCTATATGTTCTACCGCCAAAAGTTCAACAGGTTTTTTGACGTGAGTTAGCCCGTGATCGCTAAAATATATCATAGAAAAACTTTCGTTGTTTTCTTGTAAATTTCTTGTCAGAATTTCATAAACCGACTTAAGGTCGTTGTCCGTTTGCCTTATGCTTTCGACATAGCAGTTTATCTTAAATGTCGCTTCGTCTGGGTATTTAAGATACTCTTTTGAAGATAGCTTGTTGCAAGTTATCGGATGAGAGCCTATAAAATGCAAAAATATAACACGCGGTTTTTTGTGATGGAGTATCAAAAATTTTAGCAAAATGACCAACCAAATCGCTATCAAATTTACCGCCTCCTTCTTTTGGCATGAAATACACATTTTTTGTGCGTTTAGCAACCAAGGTAATAAGTGTGTCGTAGTATCCTAGATAGCCTTGGTTAGAAAACCAAAATGTTTCAAAGCCGCTTAAATTTGCTAGATCGACGATGTTTAAATTTAAATTTCTATTGTGATTTAAAATTCCGTTGAGCGAAGGGATGGTGTTTATACCGACTGCATTAAAGCCGTCTATGAAAGTGCCGTTTACACTGCTTAAAAACGGGTTGTTTTTGACGCTATAGCCGTAAATTTCATGATAGTCACGTCTTGCGCTCTCACCGATAACAACGACATGGTTTTGGTATTTGTTATCTATGCTTTTTATTTGCCATTGCGGCTTTATGACCGTGTTTTGATATAGTTTTAAGTCGTTGTATGATTTTTGAAAAAACTTAATTGGCTTAACAAAAGAACTAGTAGTTGCTATACCCCAGAGTTTTCCAGTAGCTGTGGCTACGGCAAAAAGTGTAAAAAATATAAAAATTTGCCTTTTTGTTAAAACTGTTTTATTTGTTTTTCTAAGATAAATTATCAAAGATAAAGAAAAAATCGAAAGCAAAACATACTCTGCAGGCAGAGTTCTTGAAAATTCGCTAGCCTCGCTTAAGTAGGTGCCAAATATCGACATTACAAATGCCTCATTTACCATACCGTTTGTAAGTCCCACCGGTGCATAAAAGCATAAAAATAGCACGAAAGGGAAAAATATCAGCCAAAAAATATAGCGAAATTTCACAAAAAGCCAAACACTACCATAAAGATATAAGGTATTAAGAAGTAGCTTTAAAAGCTCGTTGTATCCTCCGCTGTATGTTAATCTCCCGGTTCCTAGGCACATGTATACGCATACCAGCGCTAATGCCAAATTTATAAAAATTTTTCATCTTTTGTATCCAACATAAATATAAATTTTTACTCTTTTGTTAAATTTTCAATGACAAAATTTGCTTTTTCGTCGTCTGATTGAAATTTGGTATTGAGTGTTTCACTGAAGAAAAATATCTTAAGTATACCAAACATAATGAGAAGCTTTATTAAAATAATCGCCCAGAGCCTCTTGCCGAGTTTCATGTTTTTAAAGCCGTCGCTGTATAGTTTAAAGAAATTTATTAGATAGTTTTTACTCATCCGCAAAGCCTATAATAATCAAACTTAAACTAGGTTTAGTTATCAAGTCATTTTGCGTGAAACAATGTCGTTTTTACTCGAATTTTCCTGTTTGCTCTTTATATATTTAAACCGCTTTTGTGGGTGTTTTGTGATTAAAACATGGTGTATTTTAAATTTAAAAAGATATAATTGAGCCATTAAAATATTAAAATAAAGGAAAATTTATGGTTAAAGAGACGAAGTATATTTTTATAACAGGTGGCGTTTTAAGCTCACTTGGTAAAGGTATCGCGGCTGCTAGTATCGCCACACTCTTAAAGAATGTCGGCTTAAAGGTAAGTATGCTAAAGGCAGATCCTTATATAAACGTTGACCCGGGAACTATGAGCCCTCTTGAACATGGTGAGGTTTTTGTTACGGATGACGGTGCGGAGACAGACCTTGACCTTGGACATTATGAGAGATTTTTAGATGAAAGCCTAAGTCAGGATAATAACTTTACGACAGGTCGCGTTTATAGCGCCGTTATAGAAAAAGAGCGAAGAGGGGACTACCTTGGTAAGACGATACAGGTTATACCTCATATCGTTGGTGAGATCGTAGACCGTATCAAAAAAGCAGGAGAGGGTAAAGACGTTTTGATAGTAGAGATCGGCGGAACAGTCGGCGATATCGAAGGTTTGCCGTTTTTAGAAGCTATCCGTGCACTTCGTGTTGAGGTTGGTAAAAAACGCGCTATGAATATCCACCTAACGCTCGTGCCTTATATCAAAGTTGCCGGCGAGTTAAAGACCAAACCTACACAACACAGTGTGGGCGAGCTTCGCCGTATCGGCATAAGCCCCGATATGATAATATGCCGAAGCGAAATGACTCTAAACCGTGAGTTAAAAGATAAGATCGCGTCAAGTTGCGGCGTGGAGAAAAATTGCGTTATAGAAAGCTCGGACAGCGCAAGTATCTATCAAATTCCGCTTGCGTTTTTAAAGCAAGACATACTAACTCCTATAGCTGAAAATTTAGGGCTTGGCGAGCTAAAACCTGATATGTCGCAATGGGATAGTTTGGTAAAACGTATCATCGCGCCAACTGACGAGACGACTATAGCTTTTGTAGGCAAATACGTTGATCTAAAAGAGAGTTATAAGAGTCTAACCGAAAGTATCATCCATGCAGGAGCAAATTTGGACGCAAGAGTAAATTTAAAGTGGATAGATAGCGAGAAGATAGAGCCAACGAATGTCGAAGAGTTGCTTAAAGATGTTGACGGTGTTTTGGTGGCAGGCGGCTTTGGCGAACGCGGTGTTAGCGGAAAGATCGAGGCGATAAAATTTGCCCGTGAAAACAAGATCCCGTATCTTGGAATTTGCCTTGGCATGCAGCTTGCACTTATAGAATTTGCAAGAAATGTCTTAAAACTCGAAGATGCAAATTCGATCGAATTTAATACCGAATGCAAAAACCCGATCATCTATCTAATAGACAGCTTTATAGACGCTAGCGGTCAAAAGCAAATTCGCACACATAAAAGCCCGTTAGGTGGCACTATGAGACTTGGCGCTTATGCATGTGACATAAAAGCAAATTCTTTGTTAAGTGAAATTTACGGCAAGGTAAAAACCGTAAAAGAGCGCCATCGCCATCGCTATGAGGCAAATCCAAAATACAGAGAGAGTTTTGAAAAAGCCGGGCTTATAGTAAGCGGTGAAAGCAACGGCTTGATAGAGGCTATCGAGATCAAAAACCACCCATGGTTTATAGGAGTGCAGTTTCACCCTGAATTTACTTCGCGTTTAACAAAGCCAAACCCAACAATACTGGGCTTTATACGCGCTAGTATAGCAAACCATGCTAAGTAAGGAGGAGATTAGGAATTTATTAGAGCTTAGATTTAGCAAAGACATACACAAGAAGCTTTCTGAAATTCCTACTCCAAGCGTCTTAAAGGATATCTTTAAAGGCGCGACGCGTATCAAAGAGGCGATAGAGCGTGAAGAACATATAGTCATTGTTGGGGATTATGATGTAGACGGCGTCGTCTCTAGTGTGATATTGGCAGAATTTTTTGATGATTTGGGAGTTAGCAACTATCAAGTTCGCATACCAAATCGCTTTAAGGATGGATACGGGTTAAGTCCTGATATGATCGATGAACTCGATGATAACGTATCGCTTATCATCACCGTTGATAACGGCATAAGTGCAAACGAGGCAGCCAAAATTTGTAAAGAAAAGGGCATTGATCTCATCATAACAGATCATCATATGCCCCCGCTTATCTTGCCTGAGGCCTATGCTATCATTAACCCAAAGCAGCCTGACTGCTCCTTTCCAAATATCGAAATTTGCGGTGCAGAAGTTGCGTGGTATTTAGTTGGCGCGATGAAAGAAATTTGCAAACTAAACTATGATATGGCGAAATTTTTAGAGCTCTTAGCTATAGCTATCATAGCTGATATGATGGAATTAAGAGATATGAATAGGATGCTTGTTAAACTGGGAGTTATAAGGTTAAACAGCTCAAAACGTGCCGCATTTACAGCGATAAAAGAATTTTACGGCAAGGATAAATTCGAGTGTGACGACATTAGTTTTCTTATCGCACCTCTTATAAATTCGGCCGGTCGCATGGATGATGCGATGAATTCGTTTTATTTTTTACGCTCTAAAAACATAAACGAAGCCTATGAATACCTTGACATGATCATAGAATTTAATAACTCTCGTAAAGAAGAGGAGAGGACGCTCTTTGAGTGCTCGTTAAAGGATGTTTCTGAAAATGACGAGATTATCGTAACTTGGGGTGAGCAGTGGCATGAGGGAGTTATCGGCATAGTTGCAAGCCGTTTAGCAAAGCATTTTGGTAAGCCGGCTATAGTTTTTAGCGTAGATAAAGGAAGAGCCAAAGGCAGTGCCAGAAGTGTTGGTAAGCTTGATATACTTTCGCTTATCGCACAACATGACGAACTTTTAAATAGTTACGGCGGACACAAGGGTGCGGCAGGGCTTGTTTGCGATCCGGAAAATTTAGAGAAATTTAAAAAGGCGATAAATCAAAGCTGCTTTTTAATGGATGACCTGCAAACATTTCTTCATTCAGATGAGTTGCTTGGTGATATAGATGCGAACGAAATCGACTTTGAGTTGCTTGAAATTTTAGAGTCTTTCGAGCCTTACGGGCAGAAAAATCCACGCCCTGTGTTTAAGATACGAGATATTTTAGTGAAAAATGAACGCCTCATAGGCAGGGACCAAAACCACTTAAAGCTTATATTGCAAAAAGATGATAAGACGCTTGAGGCGCTGTTTTTTAACTTTAATCATCATGCAAGAGCGGGTGATGTCATAGACATAGTATTTTCGGTTTCAAAAAATTCATTTCGCGGACTCATCACTCCGCAACTTTTGATCAGGGAAATAAGCTAAATTTAAAGGAAGAGCATGAAATACGACTTTGATACCTTGGTTGACAGAAGTGGCACCAATTCATCAAAATGGCGCACCAATGGCGATGAACTGCCTATGTGGGTGGCAGATATGGACTTTAAGGCTGCACCAGAAATCTTATCTGCTATACAAAAAAGACTTGATAATGGCGTATTTGGCTACTCGTATATCCCAAATGAGTGGAATGAGGCGATTTGCTCTTGGTGGCAACGCAGACATGGGGTAAAATTTGAGCCAAATTCCATGATGTTTTGCACGGGTATAGTTCCTGCTATGAGCTCTGCCGTGCGCAAATTTACAAGCGTTGGAGACAAGGTAGTAGTCCAAGCCCCGGTTTATCATCTGTTTTTTAACTGCATAACAAACAACGGCAGACAAGTCCTATCAAACGACCTTGTTTATGAAAATGGTGAGTATTGTATCGACTTTGATGATCTTGAAGAAAAGCTTTCAGATCCGCTCACGACTATGATGTTGCTTTGCAACCCTCAAAATCCAGCAGGTAAAATTTGGAGCAAAACCGATCTTGCTCGCATCGGTGAGCTTTGCTATAAATACGGCGTTTTAGTGCTTAGTGATGAGATACATTGCGACTTGACCGATCCCGGGAAAAGTTACGTGCCATTTGCTAGTATAAATGAAATTTGTGCGCAAAACTCTATCACTTGCGTTTCTGCCACAAAGGCATTTAACATCGCAGGACTTCAGACTTCAGCCGTTATCGTTCCAAACAAAACTCTAAGAGTCAGGATGAACAGAGCTTTAAATACAGACGAGGTTGCCGAAGCAAACGCCTTTGCTATAACGGCAACTATAGCCGCATTTAACGAGGGTGAGGCATGGCTTGATGAGCTAAATCGTTATGTATATGAAAATAAACTCTTGGTTAAGGAATTTATCGAGCGAGAAAATTTACCTATCCGTCTAGTTCCTTCGGACGCCACTTATTTGTTATGGCTAGACTGCTCTAAAATTTGTGAGAATTCAAGCGAATTTACTAAATTTTTAAGAGAAAAAGCAGGACTTTGGCTAAATGACGGCAATGCATATCGTGGTGGAAAGTGTTTTGTTAGAATGAATATTGCAACCCAAAAAGAGCGAGTTTTGGAAGGGCTTAGGCGATTAAAAGCCGGAGTTTTGGCTTATCAAAACGCAAAATGATAAATTTGTCTTAGGTGTAGTTCACCTAAGACTTATGTTACAAATGGTAACTGTTATTTATTTCCGTGAAGTTCGTCGATATAAAATTTAACGGAATTCAAACCCTCTTTCTTTGCCCACTCATAAGCAGATGAGACAAATTCCCAGTTTATGTTTTCATAAAATGTTTCGAGGTATTTTGGGCGAGCATTGAAGTTATCAATATAATACGCGTGTTCCCAAACATCTACAACAAGAAGTGGAATTTTACCTTCGGTTACCGGAGTTACGGCATTTGAAGTTTGAACGATCTCTAATTTTTGGCTTGACGGGTTATAAACAAGCCATGCCCAACCTGAACCAAAAAGTGTTGTAGCGGCTTTAATGAACTCGTCTTTAAAGTTACCAAATTCATTTGATAGCGCCGCTTGTAGCTCTTGGCTCATCTGGCTTTTTTTAGCTATACAATCCCAGTAAAAGTCGTGGTTATAAACTTGAGCCGCATTGTTATATAGTCCGCCTTTAGCGCTTATTAGAAGCTCATAAAGTCCTGCATTTGCAAATTTGCTATCTTTTATTAGGTTATTTAAATTTGCGACATAAGTTGCGTGGTGTTTGCCGTGGTGGTAATTACAGGTTTGCTCGCTTACTACGGCATTTGTTTTAGCGTCAAACGGAAGTTGTCTTAGTGTAAACATTTTGGTTCCTTATATATTGAATTTTACAAGTCACATTATATTACAAATTTGTAACTAAATTATTAATTGAGTATTTCTATCGTTTATAGGATATTTTTACCACTTTTAAAATATTAAATGAGTAAAAAAGTAACATTTGTAATGAAATAAAAGTAACTAAATGTAACAAACTATACAAAATCAAAAATTTAAATATTATAATGGGCTTAAAACCAAACAAAGGAGAAACTCATGAAAGTTTTAATTTCAACAATACTAAGCTGCGCAGTTGCAGTAAGTGCATTTGCAGCTGAAAAAACATATACAATAAAATTCGCGCACGTTGTTGCGGCAAGTACACCAAAAGGAAAAGCGGCTGATTTCTTCGCAAAACGCGTTGAGGAGATAAGCGGCGGTAAGATAAAAGTTCAAGTTTTCCCTTCGGCTCAACTTGTTGATGATGATCGTATATTTGGTGCTTTAAAGCTAAACAACGTTCAAATGGCAGCGCCTAGTTTTTCAAAATTTACGCCTATCGTTCCACAGTTTCAGCTTTTTGATCTACCGTTTATATTTGCAGATGAAAATCACCTGCATAAAGTTCAAGACGGCGAAGTTGGTCAGGCTTTAAAAGACCTAGTTACTAAAAAAGGTTTTGTTGCGCTTGATTATTGGGATGCGGGCTTTAAACACTTTAGCTCAAGCACAAAACCTATCGTAAATCCCGAAGATGCTAAAGGACAAAAATTTAGAATTCAAAGCTCAAAAGTTTTAGAAGAACAAATGAAAGCAGTCGGAGGCAACCCTCAAGTTCTTCCGTTCTCGGAGGTTTACTCTGCGCTTCAACAACGCGTTGTAGATGCGACTGAAAACCCGCTTTCAAATTTCTATAACACAAAATTCCATGAAGTTCAAAGTTCGCTTACGCTTTCAAGCCACGGATATCTTGGCTATCTTGTAGTAGTTAGCGATAAATTCTGGAAGAGTTTGCCTGAAGATATGAAAAAGTATGTTACTCAAGCACTTAGTGAGGCTACTGATTATGAGCGTGAAGAGACCGCTAAAGAGGACGCACACGTTATAGCAGAGCTTGAAAAATACGCAGCAGAGACTAAGAAGCTTGAAATTTTCAAACTTGATGATACTCAAAGAGCTAAATGGTCTGAGGCTATGCAACCTATCTATCCTAAATTTTACGATATCATAGGTAAAGATCTAGTAGAAAAAACTATAAATGCAAAGTAATACTATGCAAAGATTTTTTCAGATTTTAGATATCGGCATCGCTAGTGTAAACAAGACGATCGCCGTCGTAGGTATAGCAGCCGGGACGCTGTTAGCCTTTATCAATGTCGTTATGCGCTACTGTTTTAACAGTGGCTGGGCATGGGCAGGTGAAACGGTAAACTACCTTTTCATCTGGTCTGCATTTTTCGCTGCCGCTTATGGTTTTAAAAAGGGCATTCATATAAGCGTAACCATACTAATAGAAAAATTTCCTCCACAGATCGCTAAAGTCTATATGATATTTTCAAGTATCCTAACAACGGTATTTTTGTTATTTATCGTAGTTTACGGTGTTCAATACCTCATGATACTTCACGAGATGGAATTTATGAGCGTTGACCTTGGAATTCCTCAATGGATACCAATGCTTGTTCTTCCGATAGCATTTTTGGGTGCAAGCTATAGGGCCGGAGAGAAAATTTTCGAGATAGCCAAAACACCTGCCGACAAAGTTATCGTAAATGCAGAAGCCGAAACCATCAGAGATGCTGTTTCTGTTGTTAAAAAGGAGCAAAAATGACCATAGCGTTTTTATTTATCGCTCTTTTTGGGCTTATGCTTATAGGTGTGCCTGTAGCCATTTCACTTGGCGCAAGCACTGTGCTTACTATGATACTTTTTACAGACTTGGAGCTAGCGGGAATTCCTCAACTTATATTTGACGGTATAAACAAATTTTCGCTTATGGCGATACCTATGTTTATCTTGGCGGGAAATTTACTAAGCAAAGGTGGTTCTGCTAAGCGTATTATAGAATTTGCAAAGTCTATGGTAGGACATTTGCCTGGTGGTCTTCCGATGAGTGCGATATTTGCTTGTATAATATTTGCGGCAGTTTCTGGAAGTTCTCCTGCAACGGTTGTTGCGATCGGCTCTATCATGTTTGTAGCTATAAAAGAGGCGGGCTATCCCGCAACTTACGCCGTAGGAGGAATTTCGACTGCGGGTTCACTTGGAATTTTGATACCGCCTTCTGTTGTTATGATCGTTTATGGTGTAACGGCTGAGGTTAGTATAGGTAAGCTATTTATGGCGGGCGTTGTACCGGGTGTTATGCTTGGTGCTATGATGATAGCTCAAACTTATATCGGAGCAAGAAAACTAGGCTTTAAGGCAACTACTCCTGAGCCGATGAGTGAGCGTATTAAGAAATTCGGTAAGGCGTTTTGGGCGCTTTTGATCATTGTTGTCGTTATAGGCGGAATTTACGGCGGAATTTTTACTCCGACCGAGGCTGCTGCGGCTAGTGCCGTTTATGCGCTTGTTATATCGCTTTTTGTGTATAAGGATATAAAAGTTAAGGACATCTGGGCGATATGTCTTGACTCGGCGATGACTACCGCGATGATATTTTTCATCATTACAAACGCGGTTGTGTTTGCATATCTACTTACAAGTGAGCAGATACCTCAAGCTATCGCGGATGCTATGCTAAGTGCAAATATTGGCAAGATAACATTCTTGATCATCGTAAATATATTGCTATTTATCATGGGTCAGTTTATGGAGCCGTCATCTGTTGTTATGATCATGGTGCCGCTGCTTTTACCGATAGCTACTATGCTAGGTATCGATCCGATACATTTTGGTATAGTTCTTATCGTGAATATGGAGATAGGCATGATCACGCCACCTGTGGGGCTTAACCTGTTTGTTGCTAGCGGACTAACGGGCATGAGCTTAAAAGATGTTATCATGTCGTGCTTACCATGGACATTAACGCTGTTTGTGGGGCTTATACTTGTAACTTATATACCTGAAATTTCACTTTGGTTGCCAAATTTAATGTATGGCAATTAAAACTTCTTTATGATTATGGCGGATAACCTCCGTCATAATCTTTAAATTTTATCTACTTTAAATTTGGATTTGATATAAAGAGGGCTTTGTGTTATTTAGGGGTGCTCCCCCCCCCATAGCGCGTGGTTGTATTTTTCATTTACAATGATATCTTTACCTCGTTTTTTACCTTGATAAAGTAGTGCGTCGGCTTGTCTTATCATGTCTTTTATATTAAATGGCTCTTTTCCATCGTGCGATACCATACCAAATGTCATCGTTACTTTTATGACGGTGTTTTGATATGTGGTTGTTGACTGACTTATCAGCTCTCTTACTTGTTGCATACTTTTTAGAGCTTCGCCAGATGTCGCGTTGTAAATTATGATAAGAAATTCTTCTCCGCCCCAGCGAGCAACATAGTCGTTTTCTTTAAATGTTTTGTGTAAAATTCCTGCAAAATCAACCAAAAGCGCGTCTCCTGCGCTATGTCCGTAAGTATCGTTGATGATTTTAAAGTTGTCTATATCGCACATTACGATGGAGAAATTTACATCTTCAAAAAGACTCTTCTTGTCTATGACGCTATTCATAGAAGTTCGGTTTAAAAGCCCTGTTAATGGGTCGTGGTTAACTATCATGCGAATTTTCTCTTTTTGTTTTAAGACGCTTGCGTAGATTAGCTTGTTAGACACTTCAAGCAGATAGGCTGTAGCTATAGCAAAAAAGGTCATTGCGCTAAGGTTTATCACCATGAAAATATCACGCCACGCGTCATATGGTCTATTTGGTTCTCCCGCAAGAAACAGCAAGCATATAATGGCGGCTATGGTTTGTATCGTTATGATAGTGTGGTTGACTTTTCTGTAAGCAAATGCGGGCAAGAGCATGGTAAACGTTGAGGTTAAAAACAATAAACCAAAGCCGTATCCCCAGCCAAGCACCATAGTGCAGATAAATACATATACAAATGTTTCTATTTGAAATATAAAAAACGATAGTTTTGCGTTTGTTTTGTTGTCTATTAAAATTTTAATCGAAAATATATAGCTTATTATCGAAAATATATTAACTACGGCTAGGCTCTCTTCTTTTGCGATGAGAAATAAAACAAAATACACAATGTGAGTTATCAATGAGAGGGTTAAAACTATCTGTAAAAATAGCTCCGGATTTATGTTTCTTTTTATATTTTTAACAAAGATACTCACTAGTCAAATTTCCATTCTATGCGATTTTTACCGTTTCTTTTACCTTGGTAAAGCAGGGCGTCTGCCTTGCCTATAAGCTCGTCCATCGTGATGATCGTTTTATTTGTGCAAACAACCATACCAAATGTCATACTCACAGCTGATTTATCGGGTAGTTTGATAGAATTTATGCTTCGCGTAAGCCTTGCGGTGATCTTGTATAAGAAGTCGGTTTTTGTATTCGGAAGTATTATGAGAAATTCTTCCCCGCCCCATCGGCAGATATAGTCATCTTTTCTGAAGATACTTACAAGCATATCGGCGACATCTTTTAAAACCGCATCTCCTCGCTCGTGTCCTAATGTATCATTTATCGTTTTAAAGTTATCTATATCGCCAAGCATAACGACTAAATTTGAGTTTGGATTTTCATTCTCTTTTAACGCGCTTAGCTCGTATCTTAGGATATTTTTTATAGAGCGCCTATTTAAAAGACCGGTGAGAAAGTCTCTTTTTGAAAGTTTTTCAAACTCATCCGTTTCGTTTTTAAGTCGCTGATAGTCAGCTGCCGTTATAATGTCGGCGTATGTTGAAAGTTTTATCCTTGTATAAAATATCAAGATAATGTTCGCCGTGTTTGTTATAAGTAAAATTTCTTTCGAAAGCCCGATGTTGATATCTTTTGTAAAAAAGTAAAGTGCTATTAATATAAGCAGCTCCATGATAACGATCGCGTATGTGATACGTTTTGAGTCAAAAGCCAAAAAGTAATTTACAAGTATGGTGCATGCAAGCATGATCCACATACCTGAAGCCCAGCCCAATACCATAGAACCCAAGGTAGCGCCGATAATCGTATTTGCATGAAACAGCACGGATATTAGCATGCTGTGTTTGATGTTAAAATTTAACCTCATTAATACAAATACAATCACCGACATGGCGTAAAATATAGCGATATTTGCATTTATAAAGTAGAACAAAAGCACACAGGTTAAATTTATTATGATTAAAATGTATAAAAGCGTTTTGTAGATATTTTCTACGGCTTTATAACTAGCATGTCCTACTTCTTTGCTCATGAAAGTGCAACTTCCTTTATGTAAATTTTAATAGCATTTAATAAGATTCGTAGCTATCTTCTTCCTCGTCACCATCATCGTAGTCATAGTCGTTTTCGTCATAATTATAACTATACGTGTTAGATGAGTCGTAGTCATCATCTCCTATACTCTCTTCGTAGTCGAAGTCGTCTTCAAATTCCGTGCTCATAAATTCTCCTTTTGTAAAATTTCATCTTGTGGTAAATTTGTATTTTCTATATAAAGACTTTGGCTTGGGAATGCAAACGAAAGGTTGTTTTCGCTTACGATTTGCATGATCTTAAATATAATATCTTGCTTTACAAGGACGTATTCAGCGCCTACGGTTGTTTTGGCAAAGCAGTTTACAACAATATCCACCGAGCTGTCGTTTAGGTTATCAAGCGCTACGGTTAAGTTGCTCTTATAACCTGCTAGATCATCGATACTTACGATATTTTGTTTAAATCTAGACCTGCTATCTTTTGCCATAAACTGACCACCGTTATCAGGCTTTGATATATTTGGATGATCAAGAAGCATGTTTCTTATGTCGTCTATACATTTTTGAAGCTGCTTAATGGTTGAGTTATAAGTAAGTCCGATGGTAAGCTTGATATTGCGTCCGATTTTACGTCTTGTCCAGTTTCGTATAGGGTCGCTTACCAACTTTGAGTTAGGCACAAATATAAGTGCGTTATCAAAGCTTCTAACCGTTGTTTTTCTAAGTCCTATCTCGACAACCGTTCCCTCTATATCACCACAAACTATCCAGTCGCCTTGTGAAAAGGAGTTATCAAAAAGAAGCATAACCGAGGCAAAGAAATTTGCGATGATGTCTTTTGCCGCAAAAGCAACAGCCAAACCGCCGATGCCAAGGGAGGCGATAAGTGCCGATATATCAAATCCAAGGCGGCTTAAAACAAGCAAGATTGCTATCGTAAGAACGATAAAATATATAATTTTAAGGATTAAATTTACAACCTCTTTTCGTCCGCTTTTTTGAGCGATCTTGCCGATTAGTATAAGTCCGTATCCATCAAGCATGGTTAAAAGTAGCCAGGCAAATGCCAAGATATAAATTATCGAAAAGGTATTTGCGATATTTATAGGCATAGGCACAGGATAGTAGCCGATCCTTATGCAGATATTTAGTGCATAGATTATAAGTATCGAACTTATCGGTCGTTTGACGATGTCAAGAATTTGATCTTTTATGTCCTCGCTACCTTCAAATTTTGCAAATAGCGAGATAAACCAGTAGGTAAATTTTGCTAAAAGTCTTGTTAGTGATATAAAAAATAAAAATATAAAAATTATAATGGCCGTCTTGCCGAGATTAAATTTATTTGTATTGACGGGAACTTTTTCATTTATAAGATCGATCGCATTTTTTAAATTTAACTCAGAGAGTATGAAGCTTGAGCTTAAAAGTGCGGCGTTGTTTTTTATATATGTTAAAATTTCTTCAGATGTTTGTTTTTGCAGTTCAAGCAGGGCGATCTCGTTGCTATATGTCGCCACATCATCGCCTAAAAATTCCTTTAGATCTTTAATGTTTAGGTATAAATTTGTCTGTAAATTTAAAAGCTCGGCTACGATGAGATCTTTTATCTGACTGTCTTTTGCACCCTTTTTAAACAACTCTTCAAGCTTTATGAGTGCAGTATAGTAGGCTTCGCTTATCCTTAGCTGTTCAAGCTCGATGGCATTTTGTGCAAAGAGCTTTTTATTGCCTGACTTTTCATATCTTGCGACCTTGTTTTCTGCAGAATTTTTTCGTGCTTTAAATTTATCTATATCGCTTTGTTTGACGTCTATTTGCATGATAAGAAATGGAATTTTGTCTAAAAGCTTCTCTTTTCTCTTTTCAAGAGTAGATAAATTTGAAGCGCTTGTATTTGAGGCGTTTGAGTCTTGTTGCTGTAGTTTTAAAATTTGTATCTGCCCGTTTAGGGTTTGAATTTGAGCGGTGGCTTCTACTATATTTTTTGGCTCAAGCGAAGCGGTTTGGTTGTTTTCGCCTTTTTCACCCGCAAAAGCAAGGTTAAAGCATAGTAAAAACGCAAGTAAAATTTTACTCATGAGTATCCTGTCTGATAGCTAAAAGTTTAAAGGTTTTACTCTCTAAATCATAGCTAAAAATTTCTCCCGTTTCAATTATATAATGCCAGCCGTAAATAGCTAAATTCCCATCTAAATAATCACGCTCAACATTTGGATACGTAAGGATATTTTCGATCGAATTTATGACATTTAAGCGCTCTGTTAGCCAAGCCATTTTTGCAGGATCGTCGCTTGTAAATTTTAAGACCTCGTATTTTATAGGCTCTATCAGCTTTATCCAGTTCTTAACATTTGGCGTGTTTATAAATTTAGACTCGTCCTGATATAGCGCCCCGCATCCTCCGCAGTTTGAGTGACCGCAGATTATGATATTTTTGATATTTAATACCTCAAGCGCATACTCTATAGCCGATGTAGTAGCTAAAAATTCGCTACTTACACGGTAAGGAGGGACGATATTTGCGATATTTCTTACCATAAAAAGTTCGCCAGGAAGGCAGTTTGTGATGAGGTTTGGCACAACACGAGAATCAACACAAGAGACAAAAAGGGTGTGTGGATCTTGAGCGTGTTGTAAGCTTTCAAAAAGCTCTTTATGCTCCAAAAAGCCGTCTTCCATAAATTTAACGGCACCTTCAAGTAGTGATTGCATCAGATCTCCAAAAACGTTAATTGTGTTTAATTATATCAAATTTTATTTAATACGAACATGTTTGTGATTTTTTCGTAATTAAGTAAAATTTTAATTATTATTTACCTATTTTTGGCTAAATTTAGGGAAAAAATTTAAGGAGTTAATATGAGTTTGTATAACAGAAACTACGCTGATCAAAGCTCTCAAAGAGAAGAGGTTGCGTATTCTCAAAGTTCGTTAAGTTCGTTTATTAAGCAAACTTATCAGCTTTTTGCCGCATCTTTACTTTCAGCTACTGCGGGTGCTTATGTGGGCATTAGCATGGCGCATGTTTTTGCGGGTAACAAAATGCTATTTTGGGGACTTGTAATAGTCGAATTTGTTTTGCTTTTCGGTCTTATGGCGGCTAAGCGCAAAGAGGGGCTAAATATGGTCTTATTATTTGCCTTTACATTTGTTAGCGGTCTTACGCTTACCCCGCTTTTATCTGCCATCTTCAGTATGCCAAGTGGCGCTAGTATCGTAGCTCAAGCTTTTGCTCTTACGACTGTTGCATTTGGTGCTCTTAGCGTATTTGCTATGAATACAAAGCGCGATTTTACTACAATGGGCAAGATGCTTTTTATCGCCCTTGTCGTTATCGTCGTGGCAAGCTTGATAAATATTTTCTTTGCAAGTCCTTTGGTTCAACTAGCGATAGCTAGTATAGGCGCTATCTTGTTTAGTGCTTACATACTTTATGATACGCAAAATATTATCCGCGGTAACTATGAAACACCTATCGAGGGTGCTGTTGCCTTGTATCTTGATTTTGTGAATTTATTTACTTCGCTTCTTCAAATTTTAGGAATTTTTGGAAGAGATGAGTGAAAATGAACGCATTTATCGCGTGATAGATGCAAATTTAAATCGCTTAAGAGAGGGTTTGCGCGTAGTTGAGGACATAATGCGTTATGTCTTTGACGAGGCAAACCTCGCATATAAGATAAAAAACCTCCGCCACAAGGCAAAAATTTCTTCAAAAGAGTATATTAAATTTAGAGATGCCGCAAACGATGTGCTAAAGCCAAGCACAAAGACCGAGCAGGCTAGAGCAAATTTAAGCGACTTAACTGTGGCAAATTTAAAAAGAGCTCAAGAGAGCGCACGTGTGCTTGAAGAGTGCTTTAAACTTATTGATTTGCAATACTCCGAATTATTCAAATCCATCCGCTATGAGCTTTACGAGATAGAAAAGCAAATTTAATCAAAATTCAAAACTTTTTTTGTATAATGGGCATCAATATTTTTCAAATTTAAAGGAATTTAAGTGAGTGTATTGTTTTTAATTTTACAATTCGTCTTGGCTGTAGTTATCACTATCGCGGTTTTATTGCAGAAAAGTTCGTCTATAGGTCTTGGCGCATATAGCGGTAGCAACGAAAGCTTGTTTGGAGCAAAGGGGCCGGCGGGATTTTTAGCTAAATTTACTTTTATCGTAGGTTTACTTTTTATACTAAACACACTGGTTCTTGGATATTTTTACAACAAAGACATGAAGCGCTCGTTGGTAGATAGTGTAGACGTAAAATCGCTTGTAATACCACAAAGTCCAGCTGCACCGGCAGTGCCGGAAGCTCCTAGCGCACCTGTTCCGGCAGCAAAATAATCATCGCATAATCGCTTTTGGCGGTTTGCGGTTTTATAAATTTTAGGCTTAAGGTTTTGCAGCTACGGCTTCTTAATTAAACGATCCTTGAAGCCGCAAGACTTGCACCGGCTTAGGTTAAAAGCATAAAAATTTTAATAAAGGAAAAAAATGTTAAATGAAATTTATTCAGCCCAAAAAGAGAGTTGCGAAAAAGCTATAGCCGCCCTTAAGCGAGATTTTACAACACTAAGAACAGGTAAAGTAAATATCAACATCCTTGATAATGTCACGGTTGATTACTACGGTTCTATGACCGCTTTAAATCAAGTCGCTACCGTTCTTGCTAGTGATGCTTCAACTATCACGATAACTCCTTGGGAAAAAAGCATGATAAAGGCTATATCATCTGCTATACAAGCTGCAAATATCGGTGTTAATCCAAATTCCGATGGTGAATGCGTTAAGCTGTTTTTCCCACCTATGACTATCGAGCAACGCCAAGAAAACGTAAAACGCTCTAAAGCAATGGGCGAAAAGGCAAAAGTCGCCGTAAGAAACATCAGAAAAGACGCAAATGATGATGTTAAAAAGCTAGAAAAAGATAAAGCGGTTTCCGAGGATGAGAGCAAAAAAGGACAAGAGGAAGTTCAAAAGATAACTGACGCTTACAATGCAAAAATAGACACTCTTGTTAAAGACAAAGAGGCTGAACTTTTAAAGGTTTGATAATGAATTTAGAGCAAATTTATCGCGAAGCCGGAGCGTATTTGGAGGGTCATTTTTTATTAAGTAGTGGCAACCACTCGCAGTTTTATTTACAAAGCGCAAAGGTTCTTGAAAACCCTGAACTAGCCGGAAAATTATCTGACGAGCTAGCAAGCGTAATAGTTAAAAGCGGTGTTGAATTTGATAGCGTTTGTTCTCCTGCTTTAGGCGGAGTTTTGGCGGGTTACGAACTAGCGCGTGCTGCTAAAAAAAGATTTATATTTACCGAGCGCGTAAATAAGATTATGAGTCTAAGACGCGGTTTTGAGGTTAAAAAGGGCGAGAGATTTATAATCTGTGAAGATATCATTACTACTGGAGGCTCGGCTCTTGAAAGCGCTAGGATAATCGAAGAGCTTGGCGGTGTTGTAGTTGGTTTTGCCGCACTTGCCAATCGTGGTTTTTGCTCACTTGCAAACATTAACAGCGATAGAAAACCTGAGTGTAAGCTGCCATTTAATAAGCCGCTTTTTGCGCTTGGAAATTTCGAATTTGAAATTTATGAGCCAAGCGACTGTCCACTCTGCAAAAACGGAAGCGAAGCGATAAAGCCCGGAAGTAGGGGTAATTAATGCCAAAAACAAAGGCTACGATAGCGCCTGTGTATCTGCGCTTTAAAGCCTTTGTTATCGATATGTTTATAATCTTCATGCCGATCCTTTATATAACGACCTATCTTATAATGGATGGCAAAAACGACTTTCAAAATTCGCAAATTGCCATACTTATGTGCAACATCGCTTTTTGCCTGCTTTTATCGCTATTTTTTGCAATAAGTGCCCAAAGCCCAGGTTATAGGGCGCAAGGAATTTACCTTATAAATTTAGCTACTGGGCGCAAGGTTGGTTTTATTCATGCCATCTTGCGATATATTTGTTTTGCTATCGCCGGTTTTAGTGTGGTTGGGTTATT
This sequence comes from Campylobacter sp. 7477a, assembly GCF_014892335.1. NCBI lineage: Bacteria > Pseudomonadati > Campylobacterota > Epsilonproteobacteria > Campylobacterales > Campylobacteraceae > Campylobacter > Campylobacter sp. 7477a. The sequence continues at coordinate 36,483 of NZ_JADBJH010000006.1, read as the reverse complement.
GCTTTGTTTTTTTAGGAAGGATAGATTAAATTTACATGATATCCTTACTAAAAGTGCTCCTGTTTGTAAAAAAAATATTTAAAATAATTTTTTATTATTGTATAATACTCCTTTTTGATATAAAATATCTTTTTCAAAAAGGAGTATAATGCTTTTTAGGCGCAATAAATTTGTCTTTAATCTTCACCTACTTTTGTCATTTCTTGCTACATTACCCTTGTTGATTATCACGCTTAGTGCAGTATTTGTCCAGTATCAAAATGAGATAATTGGCGTCGTAAATAGCTCAAATTTAAAGGTCGAGCCACTGGATGAAAAAAGGCTAAAGCCAAGTGAGATTTTAGAAAACATTATCAAAAAATATGAAAAAATAGGCTTTGCCAGCATGCAAATCTCAAGCCTTAAAGATGACGCATTAATAGCAAGAATTCAAACCACAAATTCCCTTCAAACACTTTTTATCAACCCCTATACGGGCGATATCAAAGAGGATAAGACTAGGCAAGTCGCGCAGTTTATGCTTATGCTTCATAGAAATTTAGCCCTTTCTTTTATGCAAAATGACACAGCAAGAATTGCTGGTAAACATATAGTTGCCATTAGCACGGTAAGCCTTGTGCTGTTGATATTAAGTGGAATTTGGCTTTATATGCCGCTGCTAAGACGCGGTATCAAAAATGCAATGAGCATAAGCTTTAAAAGTCGCGGATATGCGTTTTTATACAAGATGCATGGTGTGCTTGGTGTGTGGTGTGCACTTTTTTTGCTCATAATGGCTTTAACAGGGCTTTACTGGTCTTACGGATTTATCAAAAATGGCGTAAACAAAGCATTTGGACTACAAACCGCAAGCATGAGCCACAAGCATCATAAAAGAGCTTTTAATCCGCTAGATAGCGAAAAATTTAAATATATCGATGAAATTTATGACGACTCAAATTTACGCGATACTACACTGGTTGTGCAAGGCGGTATTTATAGTGTGCGACATGATAAGGGTGATGAGAGATTTTTCAAGGTGGCTAAGAACGGAAAGCTGATGGAATTTAGTTCGGAGATAAAAGTCGAGCCAAACAAAAACGATAGCAAATTTAAAACTCCAAGAGATGTAAGTCGATTTGTGCTTAGCATTCATCAAGGAGATGTTTTTGGCGAGGTTGGAAGAGCTATATTTTCGCTTGTTTGTATTTTATTTTGTATTTTGACGATTAGTGGGTTTATGCTTACTTTTAAACGTATAAATAGATAACTTGGTGTGTGTCACAAACTTTATTTAACCTTATTTTGGGTAAAATCACCTAAAAACTAAAGGTAAAACATGAATAGAAAACGAATTTATAATCCAAGTTCAAATGAAACCTTGACAGATCGTCGCGTATTTAACGGCAATCCGCACGGGATCTTAAATTTCACCAAGGCAAAGTATCAATGGGCATTAAAGCTTTGGGACTTAATGGAGGCAAACACCTGGTTTCCAAAAGAAGTAGATACTACTGATGACGTGCGCGACTACGCCTACAACCTAACTCAGGCAGAAAAGCGCATGTATGACCTTGTTTGGAGCCAACTAATCTCCATGGATAGTTTCCAAACAAATAACCTTGCCGACAATATAAACCCATACATCACTGCTCCTGAGATCAACGCATGTCTAGCTCGCCAAGCATACGAAGAGGCAAACCACTCTAAGTCTTATGCTGTTATGGTTGAGGCGATATGTGATAATACCGACCTTATCTATGAGATGGAAAAGCACGACGAGGTTTTAAGGGAGAAAAATGACTATATCTCAAGCGTTTATGAGGAGTTAGCTGGCGAGGTAACGGATGAAAAGCTATTGCTTGCAATGGTGGCAAACCAAATTTTAGAGGGAATTTATTTTTACAGCGGATTTACGGCGATATATGCGCTTGCACGTGCCGGTAAAATGCTAGGCTCAGCCCAAATGATACGCTTTATCCAAAGAGATGAGATAACTCACTTACTACTTTTTCAAAACATGATAAACAGTGTTCGCACCGAGCGCCCAGACCTCTTTACGGCTGAAGTTGAAGCAAAAATTTATGACATGTTTGAAAAAGCCGGAAATTTAGAGATAAAATGGGGTAGATATATCACTCAAAATCAAATCATGGGTCTTACCGACGATATCATCGAAGAATACATCCATTATCTTGTAGATCAACGCTTGGTTGCTATTGGTTTAAAGCGCAAATACAATGCCAAACATCCGATAAAATGGGTTGATGACTTTGCTAAATTTAACGATCAAAAGTCAAATTTCTTTGAAAGCAAGGTCACAAACTACTCAAAGGGCAGCTTAAGTTTTGATGACTTCTGATCAAAATTTAACGGAGTTAAATTTATATCCGGTAACGCTTAGTGCATCAAATGTTCAATTACGAAAGCTTGAGTTGATGGATAAAATCTCAAAAGCCCCCAGAAATTCGCTAATGCTTGCAAGCGAGCTTTGTGTTAGCGGATATGATTTTGACGGATTTTTTGCAGGAGCAAATAGCGCCATGCTACCACAGATGTTAGGTAGCTTTGACTCTATCTTGATGGAGGAGCTGCAAGACGCTTTAAGCGAAGATAAATTTTTAGCCTTTACCCATCTAAAGAGCATACAAAAGACTGATACCACTAAAGAGCATGAAAAAGTATCTGCAAGGATATTTAATGAATTTGTTATCCTAAATGATACGCAAGTTTTTCACACTCAATCCAAAACAAAACTCTTTCGTCCAAATTTGGAGCATGAAAAATTTAGTGCTGCCGATGAGAGCGAGGTAAAAATTTTTGAATTTAAAGGTATTAAGGTCGGAGTTTTGATCTGCTTTGAGCTTAGATTTATAGATCTTTGGCAAAGGCTTAAGAGTGCTGAGATCATCTTAGTCTCGGCTATGTGGGGCAGCAAAGAGAGGAAAGAAGCTTTTGTGTTACTTTGCAAGGCATTAGCTATGGTAAATATTTGCTATGTCGTAGTTGCAAGTTCGCTTGATCTTGAGTTTAGTGGTGTTTTTTTACCGGATGGAGAATTCAAAAAAAGCACAAAATTTGACAGAAATTTAATCACCCAAATAAAACAAAATTTAGAAATTATGTAAAAGTTAGGAAGAGAAAATTGAACGCATTAGAAGAGATAAAATGTAAAAATTTAGCCGATGATATAGCTGATGAGATAATGCTTACACCAAAGCTTTATAGGGCTATTTGTAACACCCCAAGGGAGATATTTTCTCCTGTTGGCGCACATGCGTATTCACTTAATGCCCAACCTATCGCAGGTAATCAATGGATAAGCTCACCGCTAACCGTGGCAAAGATGACAAGCGCACTTGAGTGTGAAAATATCGATAATGTGCTTGAGATAGGCTGTGGAAGCGGTTATCAAGCTGCTATACTTTCAAACCTTGCTCACCGCGTCTTTAGTGTAGAGCGTATCGAAAAACTAGCCATGCAGGCAAAAAAACGTTTTGAAACGCTAAAGATCAGAAATGTTCATGTAAGATATGACGACGGTAATAACGGCTGGAAAAGCTATGCTCCATATGATAGAATTCTTCTTTCTGCAGCAACCGACGAAGTGCCTCAAACCCTCTTTAACCAGCTTAAAAGCGGTGGAATTTTAGTGGCCCCTATAAAAAAAGCCGATAAACAATACATAGTCCAGTATAAAAAGGACTCTGATGCAAATATAAGTGAGCATATCTTTGACGAGTGTCTTTTTGTGCCTTTGCTAACAGGCAGAGAGTAGCTTGATTTAAATTTATCCATGCATTAACCAAAAAGGCGTATACTTTTAAAATATCTTTACAAGGAGTTAAAATGGCAAAAGACGCAGAGTTGGTAAATTTTTCAGAGGATTATGAGTTAAACAACATACTTGCTAAAAATGGTAAATCACAAAGCGAGGTAAATCGTAAAATTTTATGCGAGCTTGGTAAAGAGTGTAAAGCTTTGCTTGGGGATAAAAGAGTTCTCACGCAAGAGGAATTTGGCTCGTTTTTGGCAGGACACCTAGCCAAACTAGAAGACAAAAAGTAAAACTACAAAAGGGTAGCTTTAATGCTACTCTTTTGTGCTAGGGTTAGTTTTGCTAGCCCAAAAGCTAGCCAGTAGAGCGCCCGAGATATTATGCCATATGCTAAATATAGCTCCTGGCAATGCGCTAAGCCCTGAAAAGTATTTTATGGCAAGGGCTACGCTAAGCCCTGAGTTTTGCATACCTACTTCAATAGCGATCGTTCTTGCTATCTTTTCGCTAAAACCACAAATTTTTGCTCCAAAGTAGCCAAACAAAAGCCCAGAGCAGTTATGTATCATGACCGCTAAAACTACTAAAAGTCCTACTTTTTGGATATTTGCATTATTTGCCGCAACAATTATCGCGATGATGAGTATGATCGCGCCCATTGAAATAGTAGGCATTACTTTTTGAATTTTTTGTATAAATTTGTGGGCAAATGTGTTTAAACAAATTCCTATCGTTAGTGGAACAAGTGTTATTTTAATAAGATCTATTAACATATCTATGGCAGGAACAGGAACTTTTTGCCCGATATAAAGCCAGGTTAAAAACGGCATCAAAACGATAGAGAGCAGAGTAGAGCAAAGTGTCATGCTTACGGATAGGGCTAGGTCTCCTTTTGCGATATAGGTTATAACATTTGAGGCTGTGCCTCCTGCGCTAGTGCCAACTAGCATCATCCCAACCATAAGCTCGTTTTCTAGTCCAAACATCATGGAGACGCCAAGTGCGACAATAGGCATTACGACAAACTGAAGGGTTATACCGATGCCTAGGGCAGACTTTTTATAAAATATATCTCTAAAGTCATTAAACGTGAGTGTCATACCCATGCCAAGCATGATAATAACTAAAAGAGTGATAATGTGACCTTTGTAGCCTACAAAAATTTCAGGCATAAAACAGGCAAGTGCTGATGAAATAATAGCTAGTATGGGGAAAATTAACGTTTTCATTATGCTCCAAGTGGTTTTGGCATGTCAAAGTAAAAACCTTGAGAGGCATCTACACCGATAGAATTTACCATTTTGCTTACATCGCTTGAGTGCACGTATTTGGCAACCGTTTGTATACCAAGTGTTTTAGCAAGCTCTATCATTAGCTTGACGATTTTTCTTGCGTGCTCGTCGTGGTCGATATTTTTTATGATAGAACCATCGATCTTGATAAAGTCTGTTTTGATCTTTAGAAGATATTCGAAATTTGTATATCCTGTACCGAAGTTATCTATCGCGACTTTACAACCAAATTTGCGAACCTCGTCGATAAATAAATTTATCTTATCAAAGTCGTTTATCTCTTTATTTTTTGTAAGCTCTATAGTTAAACGCTCACCTATGCCGGGATGTTTTCTAAATTGATCTTTGATCTGCGATAGGCATTCACCATCCATCACGTCATCTATCGTTAGGTTGATACCGAAATTTTCGTTATTTTTTGCAAAATACGCAAATGCCTTTTCGATGACGATCTTTGTTACCTCTTTGTATAAATTTGACTTTTTGGCAGCGGCAAGGAAGTCTATCGGAAGAACAACGTTATTTGTGTCGTCTACCATCCTAACAAGACATTCGTATTTTGATACGGTATTTGTGCTATTATCGATCACTGCTTGTTTATATAGCACTATTTTGTCTTCTTCTATGGCTTTTTGTATGGCTCTAGTTAGGACGACATTGTGCGCTAGCTCGTCCTTTTTATCCTCAAATACTACTATCTGTTGGTTCATATCTTTAGCTTGTTCTTTTGCGATAGCTGATGTCATGATCTGCATATCCGAAGATATACCAAAGGCTAGATCGATATAAAATTTATTGTTTTCTACGATGACGGAATTTGTCTTAAAATACTCTATGGCTTTTTCGCAGAATTTGTAAAAGTCATCGTTTTCCCAGTGCTTTTTATCTCCTACTATGGCGAAGTTGTCACTTTCTAGTTTATAAAGCTCTAAATTTTGATCTTTTGTTAGGTTTCTAACTATATTTGCGACCTCATTTAAAACCATATCTCCTATGTCAAGACCGTAGTATTCGTTTATCTGTCTAAATTTTAATATATCAAAATTTGCTACAAACAACTGACCTTGCTGCTTTGATAGTTTGTTAATAAGCATTTGCCTTGTAGGCAGTTTTGTTAGCGGGTCTTGTAGCTCAGTTCGCATAAGTTCTTGATGCTCCATGAACGTCGTAAGATCTTGGCAGATGCATAAAAAGTTAAGCTTGCTTTTTGCGTCTGTAGTTTCTATCGGCACTACATTTGCTTTGATATGGCATATCTCGCCGTTTTTCTTTTGTGCTTTTAGGACGCCTTCCCACTCACTCTTTCTTAAGACGGCTTCGTTTACCTCTTTTATCTTGCTGTTGTTTCTCTCTTTTATAAAGATACTTCTAATCGGTTTGCCGATGAGTTCATTTTTTGCGTAACCGATCAAGTCACAAAATGCGCTGTTTGCAAATGTTATGAGGTTTTTCTCGTTAAATTTAAAGACGATATTTGATGTCTCGAGTGAATTTTTGTATTTATTTAAGGCAAGTTGTATTTGGTTTTTCGTATCAAGCAACTCATCTTTTTCATCTAAAATTTTATTGATATTGCTTGCTATGTCTTTTAGTTCTTGAAATTTTATCTTGTCCGTTTCAAGGCGTTTTAAGTCGGTTTGGTTGTTAAAAAAGTCTGCAAAAGTGGTAAATGACGTTACTACTCTCTTTTTTGCGCTAACTGCTAGCATATAAAGCACGGCAACAACGACCAAAAGATAAAAGGTAAACAGTATAAGTTTTGAGCCAAAGTCGCTATAAAAGATATTTTTTTGTTTATCTAAGTAGTTATGCATATCGTCCAGGTATATCCCTGTGCCGATCGACCAGTCTAGTAAATTTATATCTTTGATGAAAGATATTTTTTCAGTTATTGTTTTGTCCTGTTTTAGCCATTCGTAGGTTATAAATGCCTCGTTACCGCCTCTTGTAGCGCTGCCTATTTTGTATAGGGTCTGTCTGCGTTTTTCGTCAAATAAGCTAAAGCTACTATCTTGTATCTCTTCTGAGTCGCCGCTAACTATTTTGTTGTTTTTCCTATCGATGATGAAGATATAGCTATCTCCGTTTGATAACGAACGGATGTAGTCTCTTGTTTTATTTGTGAAATTTTCATTAAATTCATCCAAATTTTTCGCATATCCTATGACGACGCCTGCCGGCTCATAGACGATAGCGTGGCTTATGAAGTTACGTCCTTTTTTTGTGGTTGTGGTTATATCGATATGGTTATAGACGATATTTGAAACGACCGTGCTGACGTTTTTTGTCGAATGAAATTCGCTTTGTATGAAAGGCGTTGCACTAAGGTCATATACAAAATACCCTTCGTCTTCGCTGGTCACATCCTCTCTCATTTTTTTTATAAATTCGTCTCTGCTTGATGAAATTTTATGAAATTCTCTAGCTGCATTTAGCGCGTTTAGGGTTTTATGTTTGATCGCGTCTATAAAATTTTTATACTGCCTGTCGTAGTCGCTTTGTATTTTACTTGTTGTTTCATATACCTCTTTGCGGATTGATTCTTTCTCTTGTAGTATAAAAAATTCTTTTAAATTTGATATATTATTTTGATAATTTGAATAAATATGAGCCAGGTTAAAACATTCAAGCATCGCCATAATGACAAATGCGGTGATGATTATCGAGGAAAAGGCAAATTTCCCCATTGAAGATACATTTCTTAACAAGGTGTTCCTTAAATTTTAATCTGATATGTTAGCATAACTTTATGGTTAAAGAGCTTAATTAAATAGGCACCTTATAAAATTTTGTTTCAATAAAGGCTGGTATCTTCAAATAGCGAATTTTCGACCTTTTTAAGTGTAAAACTTTTTCGCAAAAGTTCGTTTTCTCCTAAATTTTGTATCGCATTAATGTGCGCTTTTGTTCCATATCCTTTATGTAGAGCGTATCCGTATGAGGGGTAAATTTTATCCCAAGCTCTCATTAGTCTATCCCTGCTAACTTTTGCCAAGATACTTGCTGCACTTACTTCTGGGATTTTACCGTCGGCTTTTATCATCGTTTTTATGCCGGTGCCGTAGTTTGCGTTGCCGTCGTATAAAATTTCATACTCGCTAAAATGTAGTTTAAATAAATTTAAAGCACGGCGCAAACACTCACTAAGACCCAAAGTGTCGATCTGTTTGTTTGAAAAGTAGGTGATTAAGAAATTTGAATTTGCCACGATTTGCTCAAATAACTCTTCACGTTTTTTCTCGGTTAGTTGTTTTGAATCATTTAGTCCTTTTATCTCGCATTTTAGCACGCAAGCGGCAACCGCCATACATCCTGCAAGCGCTCCCCGTCCCGCTTCGTCAATCCCGCAAATTTTATTCATCTAAAAGTCCGAAATTTTCTTTAAGATAGGGTTTTATCTCTTCTATGGATATAGTTTTTTCTTCATCACAAAATGAGATTCCAAGTGGAGAAATCATGAAATTTTCACTTGTTAAATTCTGATCATTACTTTTAAAAACATCCTTTAGCTTTAGCTTTTTTTGATCTTTTATCTTCACGGTAGAGCAAAATTTACTATCGTTTTTTAGCGTGACCGAGCTTCTGATTTTGTCGTTTTGATACTCTAAATTTACAGAAGATATTGCGTTTTTGTTTTGTGATCTTAGTTCGTCGAGCCTTGATGAGAGTGTGTTTTTGTATTTTTGTTTAAATTTAGAACCAAAATAATCACTTGATAAAACCTCCGTTCTTGTTTTATTTGAATCTATGGTTTGTGACGCTAGCACCAAGGTTTCATATGTAAAAACTTTCTTTGCCGTAGCTTTCATCGCCTTGCCTTTTATGGCTAACTTGCCTTCAAATTTATCACCTTGCTCTCTTTTTATGCTTAAATTTAGCCACTCTGAAAGTGCGTTTATTTGGAGTATTTTGCCGTTATCATATACTATCTCGCCTTTGCTAAATTCAAATTTAGAGCCCTTAAAAAATAGATGACCTTGCATTTTTGGAGGAATTTTTAGAGCATCTTTGGAGTTAAAATTCTCAAATTCGGCGCTAAGATTTGTTATGTAAAATTCAAACTTTTCTCCATTTGCATCACCTGTAAATTTGTAAATTTTACCCTCGTTTTCATGTCTTATTTCATAAGAAAATAGTGCGCAAACACACAACAAAACCATAAAAATCGCTCTCATAAATTCTCCTTATATACCCAAAGCCCAGCGTGAAAACGGCAAAATTTCGCATTTTATACCCTCTATGGTTATTTTACCGGCGTTTGCTACGCTGATAACTTGCAGTCTAGTTATATTCATGCGTTTTAGCGTCGCATGAAGTTTTTTAAATTTTAAAAACACTATTTCGCTATCCGTAAATGGAACGCATATTATAGCGAGTTTCCTTCTAGTAAGGAAAAAATCAAACTCATTCGTATAAAAAATTTCATCTTTAAATTTTGAAAGCTCACAAAAGACAATATTTGAGAAATTTGCATTAAAGTCTTTTTTTAAATTTAGAGCATTTCTTACGGAAAAATCGTTAAAAAATAGCTTTTTTGCCGCATTTGGCTCGTTAAATTTGCTCAAAAATTTTATAAAGCCGTTATTTTCAAGCTCGATAAGTCCGGCATAAACGCTGTCTTTTGAGATCTTTATCCGTTCTTTTAAAATTTTATAAATTTCATGTGCGCTTATGGTTTCGGCACATTTTTTTGCACATTCTTTTATGATCTGTAAATTTGTTTGACTAAGCTCCGCTCTTAGTTTGTTTTGTGTGATTTGCGCTGTTTCGCTCGGCTCTACCATGGTGTTTGCCACAGATGTTCCATGAGCTAAAAAATGGCTAAAAAAAGCCTCTGGTGAAATGTTTTTTCTAAAAAACAGCATAAATTCTTCGTAGTCGAGATACTCAAGGTGAAGAACTCTAAAATTTGGTATGGTTAGAGTTTTGTTGTTTGTTGATATTATGATCTTTTCAAGTTCTGAAATTTGAGATAATTTTTGCATTTGATCTTGCGTTGTCGCATTGTCAATCGCAAGTATTTTTATGGATTGGTTTTCTTTTAAAAATTCTATCAAATTTGCAAGGATTGTATCGGCATTAATGCGTAAATCCTTTAAATTTATGTAAAGCTTTTCCTCTTGTTTATACTCATCTAGTGCGTCAAGTATAAGGCTTGTTTTGCCGCTTCCGGGATATCCTAAAATAAGTGTTTTCGCACTGGAGATAAACTCCTTTCTGGCGATGAATTTTATGCTTTTTAACGGCAAATGATAAAAAAAATCCAAATCTTTCAAATTTTATCCTTTTGCAAATTATATACTTTCCTTTTTAAAAGGAAATAAATTTACTAAATTTAACTCAAATTTACCCATTTACTTGCAAATTTAGATTTTTTTTAGTAAAATCGCGATCTCTTTACGAAAGACTTAGGTCTGCTTGTATGATTAAAGCCATTGAAATTTCAATGCTTCTTGAAAAGTTACGAGAGTAGCAAAGTAGAAAATCCTATGCAAGTTTTGATTATGTAAAGAGGTCGCGAGTTTGCGACAAGTTCTTTTTAAAGGAAAAAACATGGAAAGAATCAGGCTTAAGCTAAAAGCTTATGACCATAGAGTTCTAGACCGCACAGTTGCAGCAATTGTAGAAGCTGTCAAAAGAACCGGTGCCGATGTTCGTGGTCCGGTGCCAATGCCTACGAAGATCAAACGCTACACAGTTTTACGCTCTCCACACGTAAATAAAGACTCACGTGAGCAGTTTGAAATGAGAATACACGCTAGAATGCTTGACATTGTAGCAGCTACTCCAGAGACCGTAGATAGCCTAACCAAACTCGACCTTGCTCCAGAAGTAAATGTCGAAGTTCGTGCTATGAAGTAAGCGGATAAAAGGAAAAGAGTATGGAATATATCGTAGAAAAAATAGGCATGAGTAGAACGGTATCTGCTCAAAGCACACCGGTTACACTACTAAGACTTGTTGAAGCTAAGGTATGCGAAGTTGATGCTAATAAACGTGCTATCGTTGCTTATGCAGACACTAAAGCAGCTAATAAAGCCATAGCTGGTCAGCAAAAAAAATACAATCTAACTCCCGAATTTAACAAATTTGCAACTTTGACTGTAGTAAATACAGAGGCTGGAAATCTTGATGTTACACCTTTAACAGAAGCTAAAGTTTTAAAAGTTAGCTTTAACTCAAAAGGTAGAGGATATCAAGGCGTTGTTAAAAGACACGGATTCGCAGGCGGTCCTAAATCTCACGGCTCACGCTTCCATAGACGTCACGGTTCTATCGGTAACTGCGAATGGCCTGGACGTGTTCAACCTGGTATGAAAATGGCTGGACACATGGGAAATGAGAAAGTAACCGTTAAAAATGAATTAGTAAGTTTTGACGCAGACAACGGTATCGTTGTTGTAAAAGGTTGCGTTCCGGGACATAACGGTGCAATGGGTAGAATAAGGATTGTAAAATGAGTAAAGTTTTAGTATTAAACGAGAAATTTGAAAAGTCAGGCGAACTTGCGCTTCCTGCAGAATTTGCAGAAGTAAATCCGCACAATCTTTATCTTTATGTAAAATCTTACCTAGCTAGCATGAGAGCAAACACGGCTCACACTAAAAGTCGTGCATTTGTAAGCGGTGGCGGCAAGAAGCCATGGAGACAAAAAGGTCGTGGTGGTGCACGTGCCGGTTCAACTAGAACAAACGTATGGGTTGGCGGTGCAGTAGCTTTTGGTCCTACAAATAATAAAAACTATTTCCAAAAAGTAAACAAGAAGCAAAAAAGACTTGCTCTTGAATTTGCTCTAAATGAAAAAGCAGCAGCTAATAAGCTTTTTGCTGTTGATAGCATCGCTATCGAAAGCGGAAAAACTAAAGATGCTGCAAAAGTTATCAAAGCTCTAAACGTAAGAGATGTTTTAGTAGTTAAAGATCTACTTGACGATAAAACACTTTTAGCTTTTAGAAACCTAGCAAATTGCTATGTTGTTGATGCAAGTGAAGTAAATGCTTATTTGGTAGCAACATATAGTGCAGTTATTATCGAAAAAGCAGCACTACAAACTATAACAAAAGAGGGCTAAAATGGCAGATATAACTGATATCAAAACAATTATTTATACAGAAAAAACTCTTGGCCTTCAAGAACAAGGCGTTGTAGTTATCCAAACTTCACCAAAGGTTACTAAAAACGGCTTAAAAGAGGTTTTAAAAGAGTATTTCGGTGTAACGCCACTTCGCATAAATTCACTTAGAATGGACGGCAAAGTTAAGCGTTTTAGAGGTAGAGTTGGCGTAAGAGACGATTTCAAGAAATTTTATGTCAAATTACCGGAAGGCGTAAGCCTAGAAAATACGGAGGCATAAAATGGCTATAAAATCATATAAACCATATACTCCAAGCCGTAGATATATCACTGGACTAAGTTCAGAAGACATTACGGCTAAACCAAGTGTTAGAAGTCTTCTTATCAAACTTCCTGCAACTGGTGGTAGAAATAATAATGGTCGTATAACATCTCGCCATAAAGAGGCAGGTGCTAAGAAATTATATCGTATCATCGACTTCAAACGCCGCAAATTCGGTATCGAAGGTAAAGTTGAAGCGATCGAATACGATCCAAACAGAAACTGCCGTATCGCACTTATATCATACAAAGACGGCGAGAAGAGATATATCATCAGACCTAGTGGCTTAAACGTAGGCGATGTTGTAGCCTCAATCGACGAAGGATCACTTGATATAAAACCGGGTAACGCTATGAAATTACGCTTTATCCCTGTTGGTACTATCGTTCACAATATCGAGTTAAAACCTGGCAAAGGTGCTCAAATCGCTCGTTCAGCTGGTGGTTATGCACAACTTATGGGTAAAGAAGAAAAATACGTTATCCTAAGAATGCCAAGCGGTGAAATGAGACAAGTTCTTGCTGAGTGTATGGCTACTGTAGGTGTTGTCGGCAACGAAGATTGGGCAAATGTTACTATAGGTAAAGCAGGACGTAATCGCCACCGCGGTATCCGCCCACAAACTCGTGGTTCTGCGATGAACCCGGTAGATCACCCACACGGTGGTGGTGAAGGTAAGAAAAACTCTGGTCGTCATCCGGTTACTCCATGGGGTAAACCGACTAAGGGTGCTAAAACTCGCCGCAAAAAAGCAAGCGATAAGCTTATAATTTCAAGAAGGAAAGGAAAATAGAGATGGCAAGATCACTCAAAAAAGGTCCTTTCGTAGATGAGCATGTAATGAAAAAAGTCGTTGCGGCTAAGTCTGCAAATGACAATAAACCAATCAAAACATGGTCAAGACGTAGCACGATCGTACCTGAAATGATTGGATTAACATTTAACGTTCATAACGGCAAAAGCTTTATCCCTGTGTATGTTACTGAAAACCACATTGGATATAAACTTGGTGAATTCGCTCCAACACGCACATTTAAGGGTCATAAAGGCTCTGTGCAAAAGAAAATCGGCAAGTAAGGGGTAGAGTATGAGTAAAGCTATTATAAAATTTGTAAGACTCTCTCCTACAAAAGCTAGACTAATTGCACGTGAAGTTCAAGGCATGAATGCCGAATTAGCCCTTGCAAGTTTGCAATTTATGCCAAATCGCGGTGCTAAATTTATAGCAAACGCTATCAGCTCAGCTGTTGCAAACGGCGGTTTTGAGCCTGAGGAGGTTGTAGTTAGCAGTTGTCGCGTGGATGCTGGTCCTGTGTTAAAGAGATTTAGACCAAGAGCAAGAGGAACTGCGAGTAGAATTCGCAAACCAACTTCTCATGTAATGGTAGAAGTATCTAAACCTGAAAAGAAGGAAGCATAATATGGGACAAAAAGTAAATCCGATAGGTCTTAGACTAGGTATAAACCGCAACTGGGAATCACGCTGGTTTCCTTCTAAAGATAGCCTTGCACAAAACATCGGCGAGGACTATAAAATTCGTGCATTTTTAAAGAAAAAACTTTATTATGCGGGAATAAGCCAAATTTTAATCGAAAGAACAGCTAAAAAACTACGTGTAACAGTAGTTGCAGCTCGCCCTGGTATTATCATCGGCAAAAAAGGTCAAGATGTTGAAGTTCTTAAAAACGATGTTGCAAAACTAATCGGCAAAGATGTGAACATTAACATTAAAGAGGAAAGAAAAGCTCAAGCTTCTGCTCAACTTGCAGCCGAAAACGTTGCTATGCAACTAGAAAAACGTGTTGCTTTCCGCCGCGCGATGAAAAAAGTTATCCAAGGTGCTCAAAAGTCAGGTGCAAAAGGTATTAAAATTTCAGTTGCAGGACGTCTTGGTGGTGCCGAGATGGCAAGAACTGAATGGTATCTTGAGGGACGTGTTCCACTCCATACACTTAGAGCGAAGATTGATTACGGTGTTGCAGAAGCACACACAACTTATGGTAACATAGGTATTAAAGTGTGGATATTTAAAGGTGAAGTTCTTCAAAAAGGCGTTCAAGCAGAGCGTAACGAAGAAGAAAAAGCTGATAGAAAACCACGCAGAGCAAGAAGAGGTAAATAATTATGTTGATGCCTAAAAGAACGAAATTTCGTAAGCAAATGAAAGGTCGCAATCGCGGCTATGCAACTCGCGGTGCATCTTTATCAACAGGCGAATTTGCTATTAAAGCAGTTGAAGCTGGACGTGTAAATTCACGCCAAATAGAAGCTGCTCGTCAAGCTCTAACTCGTCATGTTAAAAGACAGGCTAAAATTTGGATTAGAGTTTTCCCTGATAAACCGCTAACTAAAAAGCCTCTACAAACTCGTATGGGTAAAGGTAAGGCAGGTGTTGAAGAGTGGGTTATGAATATCAAACCTGGTCGTATCATCTATGAAATGGCAGGTGTTAGTGAAGAGCTTGCACGTGAAGCGTTAACTCTAGCTATGCACAAGTTGCCGTTTAAGACAAAATTTGTAACGCGAGAGAGTGAAAATGAAATATACTGAGATTAAAGACAAAAGCGTTGCAGAACTAAACGCATTGTTAAAAGAGAAAAAGGTGCTTTTATTTACACTAAAACAAAAGTTAAAAACTATGCAGTTAAGCAACCCTAATGAGATTAGTGCTGTTAAAAAAGAGATAGCACAGATCAACACTGCAATTAGTGCTACAAAGTAAGGGGTGAAATATGGCATTAAAAAGAGAAATTCAAGGCGTAGTTTTACAAAAAGCCGGTGATAAAACAGCTACTATCTTGGTAGAAAGACGCGTTATGCACCCAAGATATCATAAATTTGTAAAACGTTTTAAGAAATATTTGGTTCATGATGAGAAAAATGAACTAAACGCAGGAGATACGGTTATCGCAGTTGAGTGCAGACCGCTTTCTGCACGTAAAAGCTTTCGCTTAAAAGCTGTTTTAGCAAAGGGAGTTGAGTAATGATTCAAAGTTTTACAAGACTAGCAGTTGCTGATAATAGCGGCGCAAAAGAATTAATGTGTATTAAGGTTTTAGGCGGCAGCAAAAGAAGATACGCAACACTTGGCGATATCATTATTTGTTCTGTTAAAAAGGCTCTTCCAAACGGTAAGATCAAAAAAGGTCAAGTTGTAAAAGCTGTAGTTGTTAGAACTAAAAAAGAAGTTCAAAGAGACAATGGTTCGTTGATTCGTTTTGACGAGAACGCAGCCGTTATCCTTGATAACAAAAGAGAGCCAGTAGGAACACGTATCTTTGGACCAGTTGGTCGTGAAGTTAGATATGCTAACTTTATGAAGATCGTTTCACTAGCACCGGAGGTTCTATAATGGCAAACGTTAAATTTAAGATCAAAAAAGGTGATACCGTAAAGATAATCACCGGAGATGACAAAGGTAAAACTGGTAAAGTTTTATCTGTTCTTGCAAAAAAAGGTCAAGTTATAGTTGAAGGCTGCAAAGTAGCTAAGAAGGCTATAAAACCAAGCGAGAAGACTCCAAACGGCGGTCATATTAACAAAGAAATGCCGATAGACATCTCAAATGTTGCGAAAGTTGAGGAGTAAGAGCATGAGTAGATTAAAAGATAAATTTAACGAGAGCATTAAACCTGCTTTAGTTAAAGAATTTGATATTAAAAACCCGATGCTTATTCCGGCACTTGAAAAGATTGTTATTAGCGTTGGAGCAAATGATTCTGCAAAGGACCAAAAAGTTCTTCAAAACATGGCAGATACTATTTCGCTAATCGCTGGTCAAAAAGCAATTATAACAAATGCTAAAAAATCAGTTGCAGGCTTTAAAGTGCGTGAAGGTTTCCCTGTCGGTATAAAAGTTACTTTAAGAAAAGAGCAAATGTATGCGTTCTTAGATAAACTTATAAGTGTTGCGCTTCCAAGAGTTAAAGACTTCCGTGGTTTACCAAGAAATGGCTTTGACGGACGCGGTAATTACAACTTTGGTTTAACTGAGCAGCTAATGTTCCCAGAGGTTGAGTATGATAAAATTTTACGTACTCACGGTATGAACATAACTATCGCTACAACGGCTAACAATGACAAAGAGGCATTCAAATTGCTAGAGCTATTTGGTTTGCCGTTTGCAAAAGGAAAGTAATATGGCTAAAAAATCAATGATAGCAAAAGCTGCACGCAAACCTAAATTTGCGGTTCGCGGCTATACAAGATGCCAAATTTGCGGACGTCCGCACTCTGTGTATCAAGACTTTGGAATTTGCCGTGTCTGCCTAAGAAAAATGGCTAACGAAGGACTAATCCCTGGTCTTAAAAAAGCAAGTTGGTAAGGAAAAGATATGTTAAATGACTTAATATCAGACGGACTAACCCGTATTAGAAATGCAAGCATGAGAAAGCTTGAGACAACAAAGCTTCTACATTCAAATGTTGTTGAGGCTACTCTTTCTATCCTTGCTGCAAAAGGCTACATAGAGAGCTTTAATGTTGTAGAAGAGAATAACAAAAAATTCATTAATGTTGTTCTTAAATACGACGAGCGCGGACAAAGCGTTATAAACGAACTAAAAAGAGTTTCAAAACCAGGTCGCCGTGTTTACCAAGGTAAAGACGACATCAAGCGTTTCAAAAACGGTTACGGAACGATTATCGTTAGCACAAGCAAAGGCGTTTTAAGCAACGAAGACGCACACAAAGCTGGTGTTGGCGGTGAAATTCTTTGTACAGTTTGGTAATTTTTAAGGCTTAATGCCTTAAAAATTTAGGTTAGTTTTTTGCGAAAGCATTAAAATTTACGGCATTGTGGTGCTGATTCAAGATTGTAAAAGCACCCTAGATAAGTAAAGGAAATAAATGTCACGTATTGGAAAACAACCGATAGCTATACCTGCTGGTGTAGAAGTCAGTGTTGATAATAATGTCCTAAAATTTAAAAAGGGCAACTTAACAAAAGAGCTTGACACAAAAGGCAATGTTGATGTCAAAATCGAAAATGGTTCAATAGTTTTTGCTGCAAAAGGCGAAGATCGCCAAAGCAGAGCATTCTGGGGTACATATAGAGCTTTAGCTAACAATATAGTTATAGGTCTTACTGTAGGTTTTACTCGCCAATTAGAAATCAACGGTGTTGGTTATAAAGCGGCTGTTAAAGGTAAAATTTTAGAGTTAACTTTAGGCTTTTCACACCTAATTAACTATGAGCTTCCAGAAGGCATCGAGGCTACGGTTGAGAGAAACGTAATTACCCTAAAAGGTAGCGATAAACAAGTTATCGGTCAAGTTGCTGCTCAAGTTAGAGGATTTAGACCGCCAGAGCCATACAAAGGTAAAGGTGTTAAATACGTTGAAGAGCGCATAATCCGCAAAGCGGGCAAGACATCTAAGAAGTAAGGGATAGGTTATGACAGCAAAAGTATTAAAAAGAAAACTAGCTCTTAGATTAAAGAGAAAAAAAAGAGTTAGAGGTAAAATTTCAGGTGTTGCCAGCTGCCCTAGAGTATCTATTTTTAAATCAAATAGAACTATTTACGCTCAAGCTATCGACGATGTTACGGCTACAACATTAGCTGCTGCAGATGGACGCAAATTGGGTATAAAAGCAAATAAAGACGGTGCTGCTGTTTTAGCTAAAGAATTTGCGGCTTCTTTAAAAGCTAAAGGTATTGAAGTAGCGGTATTTGATAGAAATGGCTACCTGTACCACGGTGTAGTTGCTGCATTTGCCGATGCTCTACGCGAAAATGGCATCAAACTATAACCCAAAGGAAAATCGATGGAAAAGTATAATAGAGAAGAATTTGAAGAAGTAATGGTCGATATCGGCAGGGTTACAAAGGTTGTTAAAGGTGGTCGTAGATTTAGGTTTACAGCTCTTGTTGTAGTTGGAAACAGAAAAGGTCTTGTCGGCTTTGGTTACGGTAAGGCTAAGGAAGTTCCTGATGCGATGAGAAAAGCTGTTGACGATGCGTTTAAAAATATCATCGAAGTTAAAATTAAAGGTACAACTATACCTCACGATATCGAAGTTAAGTATAATGCAAGTCGTGTTTTACTTCGCCCGGCTAGCGAAGGTACAGGTGTTATCGCCGGTGGTAGTGCACGCCCTATTATAGAGCTTGCAGGTATTAAGGATATCCTTACAAAATCACTTGGTTCAAACAACTCGGCAAACGTCGTTCGTGCTACTATAAAAGCACTTAGTATGCTAAAAAGCTAAGAGAAAGGAAAGTAAATGGCACTAGAAAATTTAACTCCGGCTCCTGGCTCAACGCACTCTACAAAGAGAATAGGTCGCGGTCAAGGTAGCGGTAACGGTAAAACTGCAGGAAAAGGTAACAAAGGTCAAAGAGCAAGAAAAGGCTACAATGAGAAGCGTGGTTTTGAGGGTGGACAACAACCGCTTCAAAGACGTCTACCAAAAGTAGGTTTTGCTTCTAAATTTGAAAAACCTTATGTTATTAACGTAGAAAAGATCGTTGCGGTAAAAGAGCTTAACGAAATAACTATAGCATCAATCGCAACAGTTCATAAAATTTCAAAGAGCGTAACAAAAATAAAACTTATCGGATCAAGCGCTAAAGAACTTGTGTCAAAGATAAAAGATAGTAACGTTAGCGTAACTGGACAAAAATAATGAATAAAACACTCGTCAACAAGATATTAATCACGTTGGCATTTTTGTTCGCATACAGGATACTGGCATATGTGCCGGTTCCTGGCGTTAATGTCGATGTTATTAAGGAATTTTTTAGCTCGAACAACAACAACGCTTTAGGTTTATTCAATATGTTTAGCGGTAACGCCGCTGAGCGTCTTAGTATTATCTCTCTTGGTATTATGCCTTACATTACTGCTTCTATCATCATGGAGCTTTTAGCTGCTACATTCCCAAATTTGGGTAAGATGAAAAAAGAACGCGACGGCATGCAAAAATACATGCAAATCATCCGCTACGCTACGATAATTATCACTTTGATCCAATCAATCGGTGTTAGTATAGGACTTCAAAGTCTTACTGGACGTGGCGGTGAGCAGGCTATTATGATAGATATGAATTTATTTATAGCGATTTCTGCTGTTTCTATGCTAACAGGAACGATGCTACTTATGTGGATCGGTGAACAGATTACTCAGCGCGGTATCGGTAACGGCATCAGTCTTATCATTTTCGCAGGTATTGTTTCAGGTATCCCGAGTGCGATTAGCGGTACGATAAATCTAGTAAATACAAGCGAGATGAACTTCCTTGTTGTTATAGGAATTTTACTTGTGATACTTGCTACTATCGGAGCGATCATCTTTGTAGAAATGGGCGAAAGACGTATTCCGATTTCGTATTCTCGTAAGGTTGTTATGCAAAATCAAAATAAACGTATAATGAATTATATTCCGATTAAAGTAAATTTAAGCGGCGTTATACCTCCGATTTTTGCCTCTGCGATACTTATGTTTCCAAGTACTATACTACAGGCAAGCACAAACCCATACATACAAGCTATTAATGATTTTTTAAATCCAAATGGTTATATGTTTAACTTTTTAACGTTTTTATTTGTTATCTTTTTTGCATATTTTTATGCCTCTATCGTATTTAATACAAAAGATATAAGTGAAAATTTAAAAAGACAAGGTGGTTTTATACCAGGTGTTAGACCCGGTGAAAATACGGCTAACTATCTAAACGAAGTTGCTGGAAGACTAACGTTTAGCGGCGCTATATATCTTGGTCTGATCTCAACTCTACCTTGGGTTTTGGTTAAAACCATGGGTGTTCCATTTTATTTTGGTGGTACTTCTGTACTTATCGTTGTTTCGGTCGCTCTTGATACAATGAGAAGAATAGAAGCGCAAATTTATATGAACAAGTATCAAACGCTAAGTGCGGTCGGGCTATAACAAAATGGCTATTTCGTTAAAAAGACCGGCTGAGATTGAAAATATGAGAGCGGCGAATATGATCGTCGCTCGAACGCTTGATTATATTTCTACTATCATAAAACCAGGAATTTCTCTACTTGAGATAGATAAAATCTGTGAAGACATGATAAGAAGTGCGGGGGCAAAACCTGCTTTTAAAGGACTTTATGGATTTCCAAATGCTGCTTGCATAAGTGTAAATGAAGTTGTTATACACGGAATCCCAAACGAATACGTTTTAAAAAAGGGTGATATCGTAAGTGTTGATATTGGTTCGAATTTAAACGGATATTTTGGCGATAGTGCTAGAACATTTGGCGTGGGGGAAATTTCAAAACAAGATAAGGCGCTTATAGATTGCAGTAAAGACTCTCTTTATTTTGCTATTGATTTCATTGAAGCCGGTATGCATTTTAAAGAAGTTTGCTATGAGATAGAAAAATTTATTCTTGCACGTGGCTTTGTTCCTCTTAGAGGATTTTGTGGACACGGCATAGGCAAACGTCCTCATGAAGAGCCTGAAGTTCCTAATTACCTTGAAGGAAATAATCCAAAAGCCGGACCAAAGATAAAAAACGGAATGACGTTTTGCATTGAGCCTATGATTTGTCAAAAAGACGGCACCCCGATAATAGGTGCTGACAAATGGAAGGTAACAAGCAAAGATGGCCTTAGAACGAGCCACTATGAGCATTGTGTAGCTATCGTAAACGGCAAAGCTGAAATTTTAAGTAAGTCAGAAATTTGAAAATTTAATGGAGGTATGAGTGGCAAAAGATGATGTTATAGAAATCGACGGTAACGTAGTCGAAGCTTTACCTAATGCTACATTTAAGGTTGAGCTTGATAATAAGCATGTGATTTTATGTCATATCGCTGGAAAAATGAGAATGCATTACATAAAAATAATGCCAGGAGATCGTGTAAAAGTCGAGCTTACACCATATAGCCTAGATAAAGGTCGCATAACATATAGATACAAATAAAACTTGTTTTTATATTAGTGCTAAGTGAAATTAAAGCTTGATTTGGATAAAATCTAAGCTTTGCAATAAGCTGTATGAAGAATTATTTTCAAAGTCCCCACTTATTTTGAAAATAGTTGGTTTAAAATTTTCTTTAAACCTGATGCAGCCCCTAAAAAAGTGGAATAAATTTTTAGGAGACTAAGATGAAAGTTCGTCCTTCTGTAAAGAAGATGTGTGACAAATGCAAAATTGTCAAACGTAGCGGAATCGTACGCGTTATCTGCGAAAATCCAAAACATAAACAAAGACAAGGATAAAAGATGGCACGTATAGCAGGTGTAGATTTACCAAATAAAAAAAGAATAGAGTATGGCTTAACATACATCTATGGCATAGGTCTTTACAAGTCACGTCAAATTCTTGACGCAGTAAACATCTCTTACGACAAGAGAGTTCATGAGCTAAGTGAAGATGAGGCTGCGGCTATCCGTAAAGAGATTCAAGAGCACCATATCGTTGAGGGTGATCTTAGAAAACAAGTTGCTATGGATATAAAAGCACTTATGGATCTTGGAAGCTATCGTGGTCTTCGCCACAGAAAAGGTCTTCCGGTTCGTGGTCAAAAAACTAAGACAAATGCACGCACCAGAAAAGGTAAGCGTAAAACTGTCGGCGCAGCGACTAAGTAAGGATAGACAATGGCAAAAAGAAAAATCGTTAAGAAAAAAATCGTTAGAAAAAGTATAGCCAAAGGTATCGTTTATATTAGCGCTACTTTTAACAATACAATGGTTACCGTAACCGATGAGATGGGAAATGCTATCGCATGGAGTAGTGCCGGTGGTTTAGGTTTTAAAGGAAGCAAAAAATCAACTCCTTATGCAGCACAACAAGCTGTTGAAGACGCACTAAGCAAAGCAAAAGAACACGGTATAAAAGAGGTTGGCATAAAGGTTCAAGGTCCTGGTAGCGGTCGTGAAACTGCTGTTAAGAGCGTAGGAGCGGTTGAGGGTATTAAAGTAACATTCTTAAAAGACATAACCCCACTTGCACACAATGGTTGCAGACCACCAAAACGCCGCCGCGTCTAATGATATAGAGAATTAGGAGAAATTATTATGGCTAGATATAGAGGACCAGTTGAAAAATTAGAAAGACGTCTAGGTGTTTCTCTTGCTCTTAAAGGCGAGAGGAGACTTGCCGGTAAAAGCGCGCTTGATAAGCGTCCATTTGCACCGGGACAGCATGGACAAAGAAGAGCAAAAATAAGCGAATATGGTTTACAACTCCGTGAAAAACAAAAAGCTAAATTTATGTATGGTGTTAGCGAAAAACAATTCCACCGTCTATTTAGCGAAGCTGCTCGCAGAGAAGGCAACACAGGTGCACTTCTTGTTCAATTATTAGAGCAAAGACTTGATAACGTAGTTTACAGAATGGGCTTCGCGACAACTCGTCGTTTTGCTCGTCAGCTTGTAACCCATGGTCACATTCTTGTTAATGGCAAGAGAGTTGATATCCCGTCTTACAGAGTTGAACCGGGTGCAAAAGTAGAGATCGCTGAAAAATCTAAAAACAACCCACAAATCGTTCGTGCGATTGACCTTACAGCTCAAACTGGTATAGTTGGTTGGGTTGATGTTGAAAAAGATAAAAAATTTGGAATTTTTACAAGAAACCCTGAAAGAGAAGAGGTTATCATTCCAATCGAGGAAAGATTCATAGTAGAGCTTTACTCAAAATAATAAAGGATATAATGATGAGAAAAATTACTACATCAGCTTATATGCCTACTGAGATAAAAGTTGAAAGTGTAAGTGAAAATGTGGCTAAGATTACCGCATATCCGTTTGAGGCGGGTTATGCAGTAACTCTTGCTCATCCGCTTCGTCGTCTTCTTTATACAAGCACCGTAGGTTTTGCGCCTACAGGTGTTAAAATAAAGGGCGTAAGTCATGAATTTGATAGCATGCGCGGTATGCTTGAGGATGTTGCCTTTTTTATTATAAATTTAAAAAAGATACGCTTTAAGCTTAAAAATGACTCTGATAGAGAAGTTATCGAGTATAGCTTTAAGGGGCCAAAAGAGATAACTGGAGCCGATCTTAACAATGATATAATTGAGATAGTTAATCCAGATGCTTATCTTGCAACCATAAACGAAGATGCTGAATTAAATTTCAGTGTTATTATTCAAAAGGGTATAGGATATGTTCCTAGCGAAGAAATTCGCGACAAGATGGAAGAAGACTATATAGCGCTTGATGCGTTTTTTACTCCTGTTAAAAAGGCTGTATACGACATCGAGAGCGTTTTGGTTGAAGATAATCCTGATTTTGAAAAGATTGTTTTTACAATCACTACAGATGGACAAGTTGGGCCTATTGAGGCATTTAAACACTGCTTAGAGGCTATGTATCAGCAAATGTCTGTATTTAAGGGTGTTTTAGATATTGATGTAAATATGCCTGTTTCTAACTCAAGTGTAGGCGGTGAGCACGGTAAATTGCTTTCAAATGTTGAAGAGCTAAATTTAAGTGCTAGAAGTTTTAACTGCCTAGATAAAGCTGAAATTAGATACATTGGCGAACTTGCCTTGATGGATGAAAACGAACTTAAAGAGCTAAAAAACCTCGGCAAAAAATCTCTTGAAGAGATAAAAGCCGTTATGGAAGAGATCGGTTATCCTGTTGGAACTGATATCTTAAAAGATAGCAAAGAGCAGCTCAAAAAGAAAATTGCTGAGCTAAAATCGCAAATGAGCGTATAAAAAAACAAGGATAGATAAATGAGACACAAACACGGATATAGAAAATTGGGTCGTACTTCATCTCATCGCGCTGCATTGCTTAAAAATCTAGCAATTGCAATCATAAAAAGCGGTAAGATAGAAACAACTCTACCAAAAGCAAAAGAGCTTAGAAGTTATATTGAAAAGCTTATCACAAGAGCAAGAAAAGGTGATTTTAATGCTCATAGAGCTGTCTTTGCAAGCTTGCAAGATAAAGAAACTACAAATAAATTAGTTGTAGAAATAGCTCCAAAATACGTTGGTAGAAACGGTGGCTATACAAGAATAATTAAAACTCGTGTTAGACGTGGCGATGCTGCCGAAATGGCTTATATAGAGCTAGTTAGCGAGTAATATCTAGAGGGCTCGTCCCTCTTCTTTCATATCCTTTACAAAACATCTTTTAATATCCAAAAAACAACTTTCAATTTATAAATTTATAGTTTAATTTTTATATAATTCATCATCTAAATTTCTTGCAGTAATAAATATAAAACCCATGTTTGATATATCAAATTTAAGTGATAATTTGCTCTTAAATACCCACAAAATCAACTCTTTTAAAATTTATTTTTCATATTTTGTGTATAATATCTAAAAAATAGAAGGATTAAAATGATACCATTTACAGACGAAGAATTATTAAAACCAGTTGGCATAAGTTTGCAAAAAGTTTTGCCTATGCTTGAAGCCGATGGCGGTGGTATGGAGCTTTTAGGTATAAAAAATGGCAAAGTTTATGTAAGACTAACCGGACACTGCCATGGTTGTGCCGCGAGCGGAACTACTTTAAAATACGGTGTAGAACGCCAACTTCGCATAGATATTCATCCTGAACTCGAGGTTGTCAATATACCTATTGGGGAAGAGGTAAAATTTGATTGATTATAAAAAGTTAGGGATTAAAAATTTTAAGAAGTCAAAATTTGAAGACGCGATGATTTATTTTTCGCTTGGATATGCGCAAACTAAAGATGAAAGCTTGTTATATCTTATCCAGCTTTGCTCACTTGCGAGCGAACGCCCTGATGAGGCAAAAATGCTTTTTGAATATTTCATGGGTAAGGATATCTTAGGTAAGACAAATGAAAATTTTGACGAGATATTGGAAGTTTTAGAGTCTAAGATAGAGCCAGATTTTGATATTGAAGAGCAAGATGCCATAAGCTATGAGGATTTTATGGAAGCGGTTTGGCGTGAAGGAAATTTTAAAAAAGTTTTTGAAAATATAATGTTTTCAACCAAGGTTATGATATCAAACAAAGATGATTTTTTGGATTTTTTAGAAAATTTGATAAAAAATAATTTTCTTGAGATGAGTATGAACTACCTTGAGAGTGCCGCAGTGATGTTTGGCGGAGATGAGCGCATAGGTGCACTTTTAAAAGAGATACAAAAGAGACAAGATAATGAAAATTTCTCTAGCAAATAGCTATGTAACCGATAATTCAAACGAGTGCGAGAGTGGCTGTTTTTTTGTGCTTACAAAATCAAATGCTAAATTTAAAGAGAGCGCTCAAAGTAACGGCGCAAAGATTATTAGCGTAGATGAGTGTAAAAAGCTTTTAGGTATCGATGAAAATATAAAAATAATAGGCATAACCGGCACGAATGGTAAAACTACGACCGCATGGGCCATCTATGAAACACTTATGCAACTTGGATACAAGTCCGCGCTTTCGGGCACTTGCGGTGCATTTTTGCATTCAAAGCGTATAGATGCAAAGTCATTAACAACAAGTCCGGTCTTGCAAACGCTTGAGTATTTAAAGCAAGCCAATGAGTTTGGTTGTAAGTATTTTGTAATGGAAGTGAGCTCTCACGCTATCGATCAAGATCGCGTCGAGGGGTTAAAGTTTGCTATTAAAATTTTTACAAATTTAACTCAAGACCATCTTGACTATCATAAAAGCATGCAAGAATACGCCAAAGTTAAGAGTAAATTTTTAAGTGACGATAGTTTAAAGCTAATAAACATCGATGATGAGGGCGGTATAGAGTTTAACCCTATAAATTCATACACATACTCTCTTAAAAAAGACTCGGACTTTGCCTCATTAAAATACGATCTTAAAGACGGCATAAAAGCTCTTGTAAAAACTCCAAAAGGCGAATTTGAGCTAGCTTCGTCACTCCAAGGAGAGTTTAACCTCTATAACTTAACGGCGGCTATCGGAGCTATTTTGCTACTTGAGGATGTAAAAATACCATCCCTTAAAGAAGCTATTTATAAATTTAAAGGTGTTGCAGGTCGCATGGAAGTTGTTAGCCAAAAGCCGCTTGTTATTGTTGATTTTGCGCATACGCCAGACGGCATGCAAAAGGTTTTAAATGCGCTTAGACATTTAAATTTGATTGTAATTTTTGGTGCTGGAGGCGATAGGGATAGGACAAAACGACCTAAAATGGGGAAAATAGCGCAACAATACGCTAAAATTTCTATCGTAACAAGTGATAATCCGCGTAGCGAAGAACCTGAGACGATCATAGATGAAATTTGTGCAGGAATGAACATGAACAACACTGTCATTCTTGAAAGCGATCGCAAAAAAGCCATCAAGCTCGGGCTTGATCTTCTTGACAAAGATGATACGTTAGTTATACTTGGTAAAGGCGATGAGGACTATCAGGAGATAAACGGCGTAAAACATCATTTTAGTGATAAAGAGACGGTTTTAGAGCTGCTTAAAATTTAAACAAGGAATTAAAATTGAGAATAGAAGTAATGTCTAGTAAAATACACCGCGCTACTGTTACCGACGCAAATTTAAATTATGTCGGTTCGATAACTATAGATGATAAGCTTATAGAGGCTGCAAATTTGTGTGAGTTCCAAAAGGTTGAAATTTTAAACGTAAATAACGGCGAGCGCTTTAGCACATATGTGATAGCAGGCGGCAAGGATGGAGAGATATGCCTAAATGGTGCAGCAGCCCGCAAAGTTTGTGTTGGGGATACTGTTATCATCGTAGCTTACGTTAGCATAAAGGTTAAAAAGGCTAAGGATTTTAAACCAACCATTGTTCATGTCAATGCTAAAAATGAGATAGTTTAGGAGTTTAAATTTTTACATTTTATTGCCGTTATAAACTTAAAAATAAATTTATATAAGCTCAAATTTGATATAATCGGGCAAAATTAAAAGGAAAATTTATGTTTGAGGGTCTTGATTTTTCAAAAATGGGTGCGATGCTTGAAGAAGTTCAGAAAAAGGCAAAAGAATTTGAAAACGAGAGCAGCGCACGTGAATTTGGAGCAAAGAGTGGCGGTGGGCTTGTAAGTGTAAAAGCAAACGGTAAAGGCGAAATTTTAGATATTAGTATTGATGATAGTTTGCTTGAGGATAAAGAGAGCTTGCAAATTTTACTCATAAGTGCCATAAACGACGTCATAAAAATGACAGAAGACGATAAAAAGGCGATGGCTGGCAGGATGCTTGGCGGTCTAGGCGGACTTAAGCTATAAGGTAAAAAATTTGAAAACATTTATTTTATTTTTTGTATTATCTATCGTAGCCTTTGCCGATCCTCGTCCTACTCAAGAGGACTTTAACGCTTGTTATGAAAAAAACAAAGACTCGATAGTCTCTGTGAATAAACATTTTGGTGTAGCTATCACGAAAGATCTTATCGCTGTTCCTAAAAATGGCGAGGCTCCGATAAACAACTATGTGAAATTTGACCCTTATTTACAGCTTTATCTTGTTCGCTCGGACAAGACTTTATCTCCTGCGAGTATGGCTGATGAAACAAATGATGAGCGCGTTAAGAAAAGCACATGGATAGGAGTTTTAAGCGATAACAACAACAGCAAAATGGGACACATCAAGGCTCTTGGTGTAAATTTGGGAGATTTTGATACGATGAGTTTTGAGCATAATGCCACAGGTGAGCTAAATACTGCTTGCTGCAAGATGCTTGGTATAACGGTTGGTGCCGACAAATTTATACCAAACAGGTATTTAAAGCATTTCGCTGCATATGATGATGTATATTATGGTGATATCGGGGCGACTTTTGAGCCAAGAGATGGTAAATTTTACGTGCAAAAGGTTGATCCTATCGGTCGCGCAAAGACACTCATGGTAAATGATGAGCTCGTGAGCATAAACGGAGTTAGTCCCAAAAGTCTAAGAGAAGTAAATGAAATGATACTTTTTGCGCCAAAAGGCTCAAAACTAAATATCGTAGTAAAACGCGAAGGCGCTCAGTATTTTTTTGAAGTTCCTGTTTCTGGTAATTTAAAATTTAGTCAAAGTTTAGAGGCTCTTATCCCAGATAGTCAAAAATTAAAAAATTTAAACGCCATGCTTGAAAATATAGAGCTTTATGGTGATGATAAAATTTTAACCGACTATGGCATAAGGGTTAATGCAAATTTGGCTGTAACACACGTTACTCCAGACTCAAACGCCCAAATTTTTGGTATAAAAGTAAAAGATAGAATTCTTCAAGTAGATAAAAATATGGTGAAAAATAGGGGCGAATTACTACAAAAAATAGGAGAAAAACAGAACTTTCTTCTGCTTTTTACAAGAGATGACTTTGAATTTTTTGCGAGAGTGCCAAAGTGAGTTTGCTTGATGATTTTATAAATTTTTTAAATGAAAATTTGCCAAAAGCTCCTAGCTTTCATCCTTATTATGAAGAGGCTTTAGCGCAGATGCTAAAGGCTGGCGGTAAGCATTTTAGGGCACAGCTGCTTTTGGGCACGGTTAATGCTTTGCGTCCGGAGCTAACACAAGAGGCTATGAGGGTTGCTTTAGGGCTTGAGATGATGCATACGTATTCGCTCATACACGACGATCTGCCGTCTATGGACAATGCCGCTTTAAGACGCGGAAAACCTACCCTTCACATAATGTATGACGAAGTTACGGCGATACTTGCCGGAGATGCGTTAAATACGCACGCTTTCTATGAAATTTCACGTTCAAATTTAAGTCCCGAAGTTAGGATAAAATGTGTTGAAATTTTAAGTCAAAATGCCGGAGCTAACGGCATGGTGCTTGGTCAGGCGTTGGATTGTTTTTATGAAAATACCGGCAAGAAGGACATAGTAGCTGCAAAACAAAGACTAGGTCTAACGGATAAAAAACTAAGTCTTGACGAACTAAAATTTCTTCACATACACAAGACCGCAAAGCTTATCGCCGCTAGCTTAAAAATGGCTGCAGTTATAGTAGAGCTAAGTGAGACTGAATGCGAAAAAATTTATAATATCGGGCTTGATTTGGGACTTGCGTTTCAGATACAAGATGACATCATAGATGTGATAAGCGATGAGAATGAAGCAGGCAAGCCTGTAAACAATGATACGGATAAAAATTCATTTACAAATTTGCTCGGTGTCAAGGGCGCTATAGAGAGTAAAAATGAGCTAATACGGCGGGTTGAAGAGGACTTGCGGTCACTTAAAGCAGGCATAAAAGACGTGATAGAAAATTTGATAAACAAGCATTTGAAAGGTTAAAATATGTTACAAAAACAAGCTGATACGATAAGATTTTTATGTGCCGATATGGTTCAAGCGGCAAACAGCGGACACCCAGGCGCGCCTATGGGGCTTGCTGATATTATGAGCGTGCTTTCAAAACATCTAAAGCACAACCCAAAAGATCCAACTTGGCTAAACCGCGATAGATTGGTCTTTAGCGGCGGGCATGCAAGCAGTTTGGTTTATAGCTTTTTATATCTTAGCGGATATGATGTTAGCCTAGAAGATCTTAAGAATTTCCGCCAATTGGGCTCACAAACGGCAGGACACCCTGAAATTCATACTCCGGGTGTTGAAGTGGCAACAGGTCCTCTTGGTCAAGGTGTGGCAAATGCCGTAGGTTTTGCAATGGCTGCTAAATACGCTGCAAACGTGTTAAATACGCCCCAAAATGAGATAATCAACCATAAAGTCTACTGTCTTTGCGGGGATGGCGACTTAGAAGAAGGTATAAGCTATGAGGCATGTGCGCTAGCCGGCAGACTTTGTCTTGATAACCTAGTAATAATATATGACTCAAATTCAATAACTATCGAAGGCGATACCGCTATAGCATGGAACGAGGATGTAAAAGTTCGTTTTGAAGCACAAGGCTTTGAAGTAGCGCGTATTAACGGGCATGATTACGACGAGATCGAATTTGCGCTTAGTGAAGCTCAAAACAAAGACAAGCCGTATCTTATCATCGCAAATACTCGCATAGCAAAAGGAGCCGGTGAACTCGAAGGAAGCCACCATAGCCACGGCGCTCCACTTGGCGAAGAGATAATCAAATCCGCAAAAATTGCCGCAGGATTTAATCCTGAACTTAAATTTCACGTTGATGAAGATGTACTTTTGAGATTTAGAGGGGCTGTTGAAAAGGGCGATTTAGCGCAAGCTGAGTGGAACAAGCAGCTTTTAAGCCTCGATGACGATAAGGCTAAAATTTTAAATGAACTTTTAAAGCCTGATTTTAGTACTATTAATTACCCTGATTTTAGTGGTAAAAAAATGGCGACAAGAGATAGTAACGGTCAAATTTTAAATGCTATTGCAAATTCCATTGCGGGGTTTATTGGTGGTAGCGCCGACCTTGCTCCGTCAAACAAAACTGAATTAAAAGGCATGGGGGATTTCCCATACGGTAAAAATATCCATTTTGGTATCCGTGAGCACTCGATGGCGGCGATAAATAACGCATTTGCAAGATATGGTCTTTTCTTGCCTTTTAGTGCGACATTTTTTATATTTAGCGACTACCTAAAGCCGAGCGCAAGACTTGCTGCACTTATGAGTCTAAAGCATTATTTTGTATTTACGCATGACAGTATCGGCGTTGGTGAAGATGGACCTACACATCAGCCTATAGAACAGCTTAGCCAGTTTAGAGCTATGCCGAATTTTTATACATTTCGTCCTGCCGACGGCGTTGAAAACGTGGCTTGCTGGAAAACAGCTTTAAATTTAAATGCCCCAAGTGCATTTGTCTTATCTCGTCAAGCTCTTGTGGCGCTTGAAAAAAGTGTGTATGGCGAAGTAAAAAATGGCGCTTACCTACTTAAGAGCTCACAAGACCCAAAGATCACGTTTATTGCAAGCGGTAGTGAGGTAGGACTTTGTTTAAAAGCTGCCGAAGATTTATGTGCGCAAGGCATCGGGGTAAATGTTGTTTCAGCTCCTTGTTTTGACCTGCTTTGCGAACAACCTCGCGAATACATAAATAAAATTTTAGATCAAAATACAACCGTTATAGCCGTTGAAGCTTCAAGCGGTCTTGAGTGGTATAAATTTGCCGATCATGTTTACGGCATGAAGAGTTTTGGCGCTTCAGGTAAGGCAGAAGCCTTGTTTGAGCATTTTGGATTTACACCGGAGAAGCTTACTGACTTTGTAAAAGATGTGTTGAATTAATGCTTAAACTAAAAGGCGTTTCATGGACATTGTTCAGATCGTAATCCTTTCGCTTGTGCAGGGCATAAGCGAATTTTTGCCTATATCAAGCTCCGCTCATCTTGTGCTTGTGCCAAAACTATTTGGCTGGCAAGATCAGGGCTTGGCTTTTGACGTTGCTGTGCATGTAGGCACGCTTGTGGCTATACTTTTTTATTTTAAAGATAGAATTTTTAAGCTTTTGAGCGACTTTTTATCATCTATAAGACAGCGCAAAATGGTTGGCGAAAGCATGCTTGTGTATGCGGTAGGTTTTGCGACCATACCTGCTGGAATTTTTGGTCTTGCATGTGGGGACTTGATAGAGCAATACGCAAGAAGCGGTTTTGTTATAGCCACTACGACTATTATTTTTGGTATCATGCTCTATCTTGCCGATAAATCGCCCGGGCTTAAAAGCGAAGCAAATATCACGATAAAAATCGCGCTTATCATAGGTGTAGCTCAAGCTTTAGCTTTAATCCCGGGTGTTTCTCGCTCGGGTATTACCATAACGGCTGCTTTGTTTTTAGGTTTTAATAGAATCACAAGTGCAAATTTTTCGTTTTTGATGTCAATTCCTATCATACTTCTTGCGGGAGGACTTGAAACGATAAAACTTATTAAATCAAATACAACTTACGAGTGGACAGATCTTGGCCTGGCCTTTGTTTTAAGTGCCGTTAGTGCGTATATCTGCGTGAAGTTATTTATGGGGCTTATCTCTCGTGCAAGCATGGTGCCGTTTGTGGTGTATCGCTTGATGTTGGGTGTGTTTTTGTTTTATGTTTTTATATAAGTGAGCCGGCAGGAGATACTTTGCCGGCTTAAATTTATTATTTTAATGCTTTTTCGATATCGCTTAGCATGATATCAGTGGCTCTTATGCCGCCCTCGCTAAGATACCAAGGTGCAGGCGAAAGATAGAAATTTTACCGTTATTAAATGCCTTTGTTTTTCTTACAAGTTCATTATCCATAACCTCTTGAGCGACTTTTGCGCCCGGTTTTGATATGGCACTATCTCTATCGAGCACGAAAAGATATTGCGGGTTAAGCTTTACCAAAAGCTCAAAAGAGGACTCGTTGCCGTGAGTTGAACTAATATCATTTGCCAAATTTGTAAATCCTCCATCCGTTGTGATAAGTGAGCAACGTTTCGAGTTGCCTAAGGTATGAAAGCTTGAGCTTGTAACCAGCCCGATAATGGCATTTTTGCCGTTTGCAAGCTCTTTGATCTTATTTAGTCTAGCTTCGTATTCTAAAATTTTCTCTTTTGCTTTTTCATCTGCATCAAAAATTTTAGCTATCGTAGAAATGTTGTTTTTTATGCTCTCAAAGCTACCTTTTTCGTAATTTATCTCCAAAAATACCACCGGTGCGATCTTAGAAAGCTCGTCAAATTTTGGCTGTAGTCTGCCACCTATAAATATAATATCTGGCTGTGCGGACATCAGCTTTTCCATATTTATCTCTTTTGCTGTGCCGATGTTTATGATATTTTTATCGTTTGTGTATCGCGATAGATAATCTATCTTTTGTGCTTTTGGCATTGCAACGACATTTTTGCCAAAACCGAGCGCATCGATCGTATCAAGCGCAGCAAGATCAATTACTGCTACGCGTTTTGGTTTTAACGAAACTTTTATGTTTATGCTTTGCTTTTTTGCATTTAGTGTATTTATCTCCACCAAATCCGCACTAAAAAGTGCTGTTATAGCGCCGATAATGGCGAAACTAAGTAACAATTTTCTCATACATGCTCCTTAAAAAATTAAAAATAAATCGATAACGGTTTGCCGTGGATATCTAAAATTTCAAAGTCCATGTTATAAATTTCAGCCAAATTCTCTTTTGTGATGATCTCCTTTGTCGGCGCGTGCTTTACCAGCTTGCCGTCTTTAAAAGCGCAGATATAATCCGAATAAAACGCCGCTAAATTTAGCTCATGAAGCACGATGATCACTGTTTTGCCTAAATTTGTAGATAAAAATTTGATATTTTTCATCATCTGGATCGAGTGATAGATGTCAAGGTTGTTTGTCGGCTCGTCAAGCAAGACAAATTCTGTATCTTGTGCAATTATCATAGCTATAAAGGCTCGTTGGCGCTGTCCTCCGGAAAGTTCGTCTAAAAACCTATCTTCAAATTCCATTAATTGCATTTTTAAAAGTGCGTCATCTACGATATCTATATCTTGTTTGGTTAGTTTTGAGCCACTATATGGAAATCTCCCGAAGCTCACAAGCTCTCTAACTGTAAGTTTCATCGCTAAATTGTTGCTTTGCGTTAATATCGCCAAGCGTTTAGCCAGCTCTTTGCTTTTATAGTGACTTAAATTTTTGCCGTCAAGTAAAATTTCTCCTCCGTCGCTTGGTATAAGACGTGAGATCATGTGCATTATGGTTGATTTACCGGCACCATTTGGACCTATAAAAGATGTTATCTTGCCGCGATGTATATCAAGGCTAACATCGTCTACGACGCTCGTATCGCCGTATTTTTTGATTAAATTTCTGATTTTCATTGATTTCCTTTGTTTGCCAGTAAAAGATATAAGAAATAAATTCCTCCCGCGATATTTACAAATACCGAGATCGGTATCGCAAGGTCAAAAATTCGCTCAACTATCAACTGCCCACAAACCAAAACTATCATGCCCACAAGCGCCGCAGCTAGAGTTAGATAGGAGTGTTTATATGTTTTTAAAATTTGTCTTGCTAAATTTGCGATTATAAGACCTAAGAATGATATAGGTCCGACAAGAGCAGTAGCTATAGCTATAAAGAGCGTAACGCCAAGTAGTAATTTTGATATGACGCGGTCGTAGTCAACGCCTAAATTTATGGCTTGCTCTTTGCCTAGAGCTATCACGTCAAGTACCTCAAGCTCTTTTTTGTAAAAAAGCGTTAGAAAAACAACCAAAATAAAAGCAATGCCTAAAATGTCGGCATTTACGTGGTTAAAACTAGCAACAAAGGTCGCCAAAAGCGTTTCGTATTCGTTTGGATCCATTATGCGAACCATCGTGCTTTGAAGCGATAGAAAAAAGGTCGCCATAACGGTTCCTGCAAGTAAAACGTATAAAACATTAAATTTAGTTACGCGAAACAAATAGCTATAAATTATCGTAGCCATAGTGCCCATAAGCACAAGGTCGCAAAAAAGCTTATGTATTTGTTACTTGCAAAGACGCTTGTCGAACCAAGAAAAAACACAATCGTGGTATGGATGACAAGATAAAGTGAGTTCATCCCAAGTAGACAAGGTGTTACTATCGTGTTGTTAATGATAGTTTGAAAAACAAGAGTTGCTGCACCTATGCAAAATGCAGTAATCAGGATAGCACCCAATTTTGGCAGTCGTATACTCATATAGTATTCAAAAAATTTAAAATTTATATCATAAAATAAATAAAATGCGCAAAAGATCATCGTAGCCAGGACAAGAATTAAAATGCGTTTTTTATGAGCTAGAGCTTTCATTTTTGGCAACTTTTTTGTGTTTTGCCTGCAGCTAGTCTTACACGCTTTCTTGGAGTTTTTAGTTTAAAGATCAAAAGTCCGATAAATATCGCACTTCCTACAATCCCGGTAATAAGCTCTATGGGAAGTTCGTAGGGTGAGATAAGTGCGCGTCCGATGAGATCGCAAATAAGCACAAAGACAGCTCCAAAAAGAGCAGTATCAAGCAGAGTTCCTTGAAGTTTATCGCCCTTAAACATCGTTACCAAATTTGGCACAATTAAACCGATATATGAGATAGTGCCCACAACCACCACGATACAAGCGGTAAGCATCGAAGCTATGCTTAGTCCAAAAAACAGCACAACATTATAAGGAACGCCTAAATTTTTAGAGAAATCCCTTCCCATGCCGACGATATTAAAGTGGTTTGCAAATAAAAACGCCACAAAGACAAGCGGAACTACCATGTAAACTATCTCGTACCTGCCTCTAAGTATGAGGGAAAAACTACCCGTAAGCCAGGTAGAAAGCGCTTGCACCATATCGTATTTAAAGGCGATAAAATTTGTGATACCACCTATTACGTAGCTAAACATTATTCCCACAAGTGCTACCATAACGGTATCTTTAAATTTGATAGTTTGTATAAAAGCCACATATATCCATGTTCCTATCATTGCGGTTAAAAATGCAAAAAATGCTCTTGAGTAAAGCGTGGAGTCCGGCATAAAGATAAGGGCTATCAATATCCCAAGTTGTGCCGAGGCGATCGTGCCGCCAGTGGTCGGAGAGACGAATTTATTCATGCAAAGTTGCTGCATGATAAGACCTGCTACACTCAAACCAACTCCGGTGCAAACTATGGCTAAAAGACGTGGTAGGCGTGATGCTAACAGAGTATGTATCTGCTGCGTATCACCTTTTAAAATCCCTTCTATTTGCACATCAAGCACGCCGACAAATAATGAAAAAATACCAAGTATAATAAGTAAAAGAGCAAGAATAATAGTAGAACGCAAATTTTTCCCTAAATATTTTTGAAAGTGATTATAACATTTATTTAATTAAAAAATATTTTTATTTACAAACTTATTACTTTATTTTCATATTAAATACCGATCTTGTTGAAATATTTATAATTAATACATTATGGATATATCTAGTTTAAACAAAAATTAGTTTCATTTTAAATATAAAAATATATGAAATCGATTTTAAGACAACATTTTGCTTATAAAATTTGATATAATATATCTCTTCAAATAAGGGTAGATGTCCGAGCGGTTTAAGGAGCACGCCTGGAACGCGTGTGTGGGGCAACTCACCGAGAGTTCGAATCTCTCTCTATCCGCCAGTGATTTATTCTTTTCTTATATTTCTTTCTCAATATTTATTGTTGGTTTGTGTTAAGAGTTAATGTTTTTGAGGTTTAAACGTCAATTGTTTGACGATTTATGATTATTATGTAATGGTTTTTGTAATATGAATGGAAA
>NZ_JADBJH010000005.1:0-122550 GCF_014892335.1 Campylobacter sp. 7477a | reverse complement strand
CAAACAAATCTAAATTTTTACAAAACCGTATGGCATTAGCCGAGGCAGGATATGTTGTGGCAAGTATCGAGTATCGCGTTGCCCCAGAAGTAACATTTCCCAAGTCATTGATGGATGTGAAAAGCGCTATTAGGTTTTTACGAGCGAACCACAAGCGTTTTGGCATAGATCCGGAGCATATAGCTGTTATGGGCAACTCTGCGGGTGGATATTTAGCCGCGATAACCGGCACTACAAATGGACTAAAAGAATTTGAAGATGGCGAAAATTTAGATCAAAAAAGTGATGTTAAAGCGGTTATTGATATATACGGCTTATCTGACCTTAATAAAATCGGATACGGATATGAAAAAGAGCTTGAAGAAGAGCATTACTCAGCCAGCGCACCTGAGGCAATATGGCTAAACGGTATGGCTACAAATTCAAGAACCAGCGGCAGTATACTTCAATATCCTAAACGCGCAACCGCTGCTAATCCAATAACTTATATAAATAAAAACACACCGCCTTTTCTTATAATGGTCGGAGATGAAGATAGGCGTGTGTCGCCAAATCAGTCAGAACTCATGCATGAAGCTTTGCTAAAAGCAGGAGTGCAAAGCAAGCTTTATATCATAAAGGGCGCGGATCACGGTGGAGTCGAGTGGGTGCAGGATGAAATTTCAAATATCATCTTTAAATTTTTAGATGAAAATTTAAAGAGATAAATTTACAAACATGAATGCCATGGATAAATTGGAAATTTCAAAAGTAAAATCGGACATATTATGTTTTATTAACAATAAATTGTTTTTAAATTTAGACCAAGATAGTATTATTTCCTTGTCCGAATAAGAAAACCTCCTTTTTGTAGCAATTAAGCCCCCATTTCCCCCAAGGGGGCTTTTGCTTTTATACCCTCTTTTTAACTTTCTTTGTTATAATTCCAAAAACTAAATTAAGGATAACAATGCTTACACATTTAGATGAGAAAAATCGTCCAAAAATGGTTGATGTTAGTCCAAAAGAGCCGACTCTTAGGATAGCAAAAGCAAGCGGCGTCATAAAAATGAGCAAAGAGGCTTTTGACGCCGTTAAAGAAAATACCGGCAAAAAAGGTCCGGTGCTTCAAACTGCCGTTATCGCCGCTATAATGGGTGCGAAAAAGACAAGTGAGCTTATACCGATGTGTCATCCTCTGCTTATAAGCGGGATTGACTGTGACATAGAAGAGCTTGGCGACATAAATGCATTTAAATTATATGTTAGCGTGAAGATAAACGGCAAAACCGGTGTTGAGATGGAAGCACTTACCGGTGTTAGCATAGGACTTCTTGCGATATATGACATGATAAAGGCGATAGATAAAACGATGCAAATAACAGATATCGTGCTTGAGAGTAAGAGCGGAGGTAAAAGTGGCGAGTATATGCGACATTAATAATCAAAAACCAACCATAAGTTATCCTGTATTTTGGGAATACAAGGTTATATTTGACGCAAAAGATGATGCGAAAAAGAGAGTTTTGGATATAGTTGGCAACAGGGAACACAAGCTCGTTTTTTCTAAATTTAGCAAAGATAAAAAATACGCAAGCTATAACGTAAATGTTCTTGTTTTTGGCGATGAGGAAAGACTTGAGATATTTTCAGCACTAAAACATAGTGCAAAATTTGTTTTATAGGAGCAAAAAATGATCGAAAAACTAAAAAGTAATTTAAAAATTTATAAAGACAGCGATGGGCTATTAACAAGTATGAAATCCCTTGCTTTTGAATACTGCAAAGACGTTAAAGGGGTTAAAAGCGGAGAGCTAAAAGACGCTTTACAAACAAAGATGAGTGAAGTTTTGTTAAGCTTGCAAGAGGAAAATTTAGCAAGCGCTAAAAATTTAAAAAATGCCATGGAAGGGCTAAATCAAGCTCTTGTTGGCGATAAAGAAGATGAGCTTTTTGCGCTTTATGATAAAAGGGATGAAATTTTAAATGCTATAAAATTAAAACAAGAAGAGATAAAAAATACTTTGAAATTATCTTTTGAAACTGCCGAAGAGGTAGTTGCTAAAAATGATTTTGAGGGCAAAGAAGAGATATTAAATTTATTAAATAACGCGATAATCCGCGAAACTAGAATGCTTGGAATTTTAAAAGAAAGCGCTCAAAGTGCATTTTTAACGACGATAGAAAGAGCAGAGGACGTAAATGATACCATCTTGCAAATAGCTAAAAATATGACTTATGTTGCTATATTGGGCGGTGAATTTAGCAAAAACAGAATGCTTGAAATTTCAAAAACCATCATC
The DNA here is from genome assembly GCF_014892335.1 of Campylobacter sp. 7477a. Taxonomy (NCBI): domain Bacteria; kingdom Pseudomonadati; phylum Campylobacterota; class Epsilonproteobacteria; order Campylobacterales; family Campylobacteraceae; genus Campylobacter; species Campylobacter sp. 7477a. The sequence continues at coordinate 120,268 of NZ_JADBJH010000005.1, read as the reverse complement.
GTTGCAGCTTGTGAAGTCGCAAACGAAGGTCATATATTTTCAAAAGAGTTGGTTGACGGCTCGGTAAATGGCGTAAAAGAGGGAATTTTAAAAGCTATAGAAAAGCTAAAAGACGAAACCAAATTTGCCCCTGATGAGCTAAAACTAAACAGCGAACTAGCGCAGCTTGATAAGATCGATGAGGACTTTATCGCCATGCTTAGGCATATAGACGATATTTCAGACGGTTCGGCTAAAAATGAAATTTATAACATTTTAAACACCGAACTTGATACAAATTTCGCAAGGCTTAAACGCATGAGTGAGCAAGCAAGCGAAGAGATAAGAAACCGTATCGAAGAGATCAAGTCAAATCCAAACATTACCTCGCTTGTAAACGCGGCAAATGAGAAATTTAACGATATTAAAAACGAATTTAACGAGCGAAGTAAGAAATTTAAAAGCGAATTTGATAGTGGCGAAAAGATAGCCGACTTTGAGAAAAAGGCAAATGAGAAATTTGAAGAGTTAAAACAAATGGACATAAAAGCCGAGGCTAAGAAATTTGGAGATAGAGCTTACAAAGCAGCTAAAGACTTTTTGTCTAATATCAAAAAAAGATAAAGAGTAAGGCGGTAAAGTCCGCTTTTTGGCTTATTTTTTACTACTTGCAAGATATAAAGGCTCTAATTTTTTGGCTATCTCTTGCAAGTCTTTTATACGACTTTCGTTTGACGGGTGAGTGCTTAAAATTTCAGGCACGCCTCCTGAAGCGCCTATCTTGCTCATCTTTTCCCAGACTTTAACTGCTTCATTTGGATCATATCCGGCTCTTGCCATTAGTTCCGTGCCTATATGGTCGGCTTCGGTTTCGTGAGAGCGAGAAAAAGGTAGTGTTATAGTGTATTGTGTTGCGATATTTAGAGCTTGTGCTCCAACGTCACCAAGCCCTGCGGCTTGCGATATGGCAAAAATTCCTATATTTTTAAGTTGATCGTGGCTTGCTTGCTCACGACTGTGTTCTCGTAGTGCATGAGCTATCTCGTGTCCGACTACGGCTGCGATTTGTGCGTCATTTAGACTTAGTTTTGTGATAAGTCCGCTATAAACCACTATGCGACCCCCAGGCATACACCATGCGTTTAGTGTGTCTTCGTTTATGACGTTTGCTTGCCAGTTCCATTTTAACGCATCTTGTCTAAACACGCCTGTTTGGGCGATCAGTCTTTTTGAGATATTTTGAACACGTTTTGTTAGAACCGGGTCTATGTTTAAAGTTCCTTTTGTTTTTGCACTGCTTAAGGTTTTAACGTAAGCTTGCGCCGCACTCTCGTCCATAACCGCAGCTGATATTAAAAGCAGTTGTTTTCGGTCTGCTCCAACTGTGCCAGCGCCTGTAGAGCTTGTAAAACAGCCTGTAAAAAGCGTTAAAACTGCACATAAAGTAAGTAAAATTTTTCTCATCGTGTTCTCCTTTTATTTGTAGCCGATGTTTTCTTCAAATTCTTTTAGACGTTTGTATATCGATCTAAGTTCGGTTATAGTTGTCCAGTTTGATATAAATACCGAAAAACTGCTACGCACCTGTGAAAATGCGTTGCTAACTTGCACAAGTATGCCAAGAGTTATCATCCCCGTAAAAAGCCCGCTTCCCATTATCATATATGGCACTATAACTAAAATTTGTGAAAATGAAATAAGCCAGATATTAAAGTAGCCATAATGTAGAAACAAACGGTAGTAGTTAAATTTAAGCCCCGTAAAAAGCTCGACGATAGTCTCTGATCTAGCGTAATTAACCTTGTCGTTTTCGGCAAAAACAAGCTCTTTTCTAAAGGCGGCTTCTACTTTTTGGTTATTATACTCAAGATGAGGAAGCTTAATGCCGACAAACCAAGATATGATAAGACCTCCTATGCTTACTCCAAGTGCTATCCATACAAGTGAGCCGGGTATGTCTTTGATGTATGGTAGATCAACCTTGGAGCTAAGCCCCCAAAGAACTGGTGTAAACGCAACAAGTGTCATGATGGCGCGAAGCACATCAACACCCAGACTTTCCATTATCTTTGCGAAGCGATAAATGTCCTCTTGTATACGTTGCGAGCTGCCTTCGACGTCGTATTCGCATTTTTGCCAAAATTTAAGATAGCTAAAAGTCATCGCTTCTCTCCAGCGAAATACCCAGTGGCTTGCGAAAAACGATATCACCATATATGTCAAAACATAAGGCATGGCTATATAAATAAAGTTAAAAATTTCTCGCCAAAAGTCATCTATCGTATGATCTTTGATATTTTGCATGATGTCGTAAAAATTTTTATACCATTCGTTTATGGCGACATTTAGGTGCGTTTGGTAAACAAGTAAAGCGATGATAAAAGCTGCTCCACCGTAAGCCCACAACAACCATTGTTTGGATCTAAAAAATGAAACAAACATAAATTCCCTTACAAATTTTTGGCAAATTATATCAAAAAACAGGTAAAGGAGTTTTGGTATATTATTTGGTTTAAATTTAAAACTATTTTGTAGAATTTACTAAAATTTTACAATACGAAGGAGTAAAATGAAATTTTTAGTTAAAGTTGCGACAGTTGCGTCGCTAGTTGCGGTTTCGTCTTTTGGTTCGAATTTGCTTGAGGTTTATAAATCGCCTACTTGCGGTTGCTGTTCTAGGTGGGAAGCGGTTATGCAAAAAGACGGTTTTGAGACAATTGAGTATAAGGTGCAAGATACGGTTGCCCTAAAGAAAAAATTTAACGTTCCGCTCGAGCTTTCAAGCTGCCATACGGCGATTATTAGCGGATATGTAGTAGAGGGACATGTTCCTGCGGCAGAGATAAAAAAACTACTTGAGATAAAACCAGAGGGCGTTATAGGCATAAGTGCGCCTGGAATGCCGCTAGAAAGTCCAGGTATGGAGCAAGGAAGCGAGCCTGATAAATACGATATCGTATTATTCAAACAAGACGGCACAAGAGAAATTTTTGCTACATATATCGGAAGCAAAAAGATACAATAACTTCTAAAAGAAATTTAAGTGCAAAAATTTGCACTTAAATTTTTTATTTTACTCTATAATATAACTTACAAAATCATCATTAACTAGATAAATTTAATATAGGAGAAAAATATGCACACGCAAATTAATGAAAAACCACTCGATAAAATTCAAGACAGCGTTTTTAAATTTGTAGATAGCCTAAAAACCGTCATCATCTCAAGCCTTAACTCAAAAGGGCAGTGCGTGAGCTCGTATGCCCCCTTTGTAAGAGAGGGCGATGAAATTTACCTTTGTCTAAGTTCTATTGCCGAGCACTACTCTTCACTAAAAGCTAGTCCAAATAAAGCTTCGTTGCTATTTTTAGAAGATGAAAGTACTGCAAAGACTATTTTAGCAAGAGTTAGGCTAAGCATAAAATGCGAGGTTGATTTTATAAAAGACGAGGCAAAAAGAGATGAGTATTTTGATAAGTTAGCCGCAAAAAATCCAAACGAAAGCGCATTTGTTTATATAAAAAACATGAAAGATTTTTATGTCGTAAAAGCTAGTTTAAAACAAGGGCGTTTTGTAATAGGATTTGGCGCGGCTTACGATACCCTTGGTTTAAAAGTTATAAAAGGCTTGCAAGAAATGTATCCGCACGAATGCAGGTAAATTTAAGTGATCATAGTAAAGATAGCTAAGAGGATATTTTAATGAAAAAGATAGTTGTGTATTCGTCATTAACCGGCAACACAAAGAAATTTGCCAAGGCTATAGCAGGTGAGCTTGGTTGTAAGGCTGTGTGCTATAGTGACGAAGCAGCTAAAAATTTGGATGATTTTGATTTTATCGCGGTTGGTTACTATATCTATAAAGGCACTATAGATACGAATTTTAAACGTTTTATACAAGAAAATATAAAAGGTAAAAATGTCGGGCTTTTTATAACTCTTGGAGCTAGAGCTGATAGCGAGCATGCCGCAAAAGCGTTAAAGGATGGCAAGAAACTACTTGAAGATGGACAAAATAGTGTGATTAGAGAATTTATCTCCCAAGGGGCAATAAGTCAGAAATTTATAGACGAGATAAGAGTTGCGGCTTTAAAAACTAGCAATAAAAAGCACTATAAGATCACCTCTTCACGTGAAGCTAGATGGAAAGAAGCAGCCTTGCATCCTGACACAAATGACATCATAAATGCTAAAACTGCATTTAGAGGAATTTTATAAATACACGGTTTTACGCAATTTAATACAAAAGAGAGGTTTTATGCCACCATTTTTTGAAATTTAAATACTTTTTGCTATAATGTGGCTTTTAAATTTTAACCATTAAGGATCATAATTGCACCCCAGTAGCGACAGTTCGCTTTTGATGATATTCCTCGCAGTTGTATTTATTTTATTAAATGCCTTCTTTGTTCTTTCAGAATTTTCTCTTGTCAAGATACGCAAAACTCGCCTTGAAGAGCTCATAAAAGAAAAAACTCCAAACGCTCAGCTTGCCTTTGATATGTCAAACCAGCTTGATACCTATCTAAGCGCAACGCAACTTGGCATAACACTTAGCTCGCTGGCTCTTGGCTGGATCGGTGAGCCTGCCGTTGCTAGAGTGATAGAGGGACCGCTTAAAAAATATTTGGATATGAGTGATTTGCTCATTAGCACGGTTGGTTTTGCGATAGCTTTTACTATCATCACACTACTTCATGTTGTAGTGGGTGAGCTGATACCAAAGTCTATAGCTATAGCAAAAGCCGAAGTATCGGTGCTAAGGATAGCAAAACCTCTTCATGTTTTTTGGGTTATATTTTCTCCTGTGATTAAAACATTTGACGCTCTAGCCATCTTGGGTCTTAAAATTTTAGGCATAAAACCGGCTAAAGAAAACGACCTTGCACACTCTGAAGAGGAGATAAAGATCATAGTCGGAGAGAGTCTAAAAGGCGGAGTTCTTGATAGTTTTGAAACCGAGATCATAAAAAATGCCGTCGACTTTAGTGACACGGTCGCAAAAGAGATAATGACACCTCGTCGCGATATGGTTTGCATAAATAAGCAAAGAGGCTTTGAGGAAAATTTAAAGATAGTTTTTGACTCAAAATACACCCGCTATCCTTATATAGACGGAAGCAAAGACGTTGTGCTTGGTATGATACATATCCGCGATATCCTTGAGATACACTTTGGTGATAAGGAGAGAAATTTTGACGGTATAGTTAGGGAATTTCTTATCGTGCCGGAAAGCCTCTCCATATCCAAAGTTATACTGCTTATGAACAAAGAGCAAAAATCAGCCGCGCTTGTTGTTGATGAGTATGGTGGGACTTCGGGAATTTTAACCATGGAAGATATCATGGAAGAAGTCCTTGGCGATATGAATGACGAGCATGACGATGCCAGCGAGCAGTATAAGAAAATAAATGATGATATTTACGAATTTAGCGGTAGGTTCGAGCTTGAAAGTATCGAAGAGATGTTTGGTATAACATTTGACGAAGCTACTGAGCAAGTTACCATAGGTGGCTATGTATTTAACCTAATCGGTCGATTGCCTGTTGTGGGAGACCGCACAGAGGATGAGAATTTCTTCTATGAGGTGCGAAAAATGGACGGCACTAGTATCTTGCGTGTAAAAATTCGTAGGAAAACTTTACAAGAGGAAGAGTAGTTTCTCCTCTTTTTTCTAAATATAAAAATTTATACGATAATTTTACTTAAAATTGATAAAATTTACGATTTTACTCTTTTTTACTCCTTTTACTTAAAAAAAATCATATTTAAACTGAAATTTTAATTTTAATTGTATAATTTCAACACCGAACTATAAGGAGGAAAAATGAGAGTAGTTCAAGCAGACGAGATAACAAAAGTTGTTAGCGAACTTTGCAAAAAAGCTTGTTATGTCGTTACTGATGATATGAGAGCAGCTTTTAAAAAAGCACAAGCAAATGAGAGTTCACCGCTTGGTAAAGACATCATAGGCAAAATTTTACAAAATGCCGATCTAGCCGAAAAAGGCGTTGCTCCGATATGTCAAGATACAGGTATGACCGTTGTTTTTGTAGAAATAGGACAAGATGTTCATATAGAGGGTGGTTACCTTGAAGATGCTATAAATGCAGGCGTAGCAGACGGATATGTTGGTGGTTACTTACGTAAGTCTGTGGTTGCAGAGCCACTTTTTGAGCGCAAAAACACGGCAAATAACACTCCTGCGGTTATAAATACACGCATCGTTCCAGGAGATAAACTTAAGATCAAAGTTGCTCCAAAAGGCTTTGGTAGCGAAAACAAATCAATCCTTAAAATGTTAGTTCCAGCAGATGGGATCGAAGGTGTTAAAAGGGTATTTTTAGAAGCTGTTAAACTAGCTGGTCCAAACGCCTGTCCTCCTATGGTAGTAGGCGTAGGTATCGGTGGAACAATGGACAAAGCAGCGCTTCTTTCAAAACTTGCAGCCGTTCGTTCAGTAGATAGCAGAAACCCTGACGAAAGATACGCAAAACTAGAAGACGAGCTTCTTGAGATGGCTAGACAAACAGGAGTGGGGCCACAAGGTATGGGTGGCGATAATACCGCTGTTAAAGTCAATGTTGAATGGTATCCAACTCATATCGCGGGTCTTCCTGTAGCTGTAAATATCAACTGCCATGCTGCTCGCCACGCAGACGCTGAAATTTAAGGAGTTAAAATGTCAGAAATCAAAAGAATAACCGCACCATTTGATAAAGAGGTGGTAAAAAGCTTAAAAGCAGGCGATAATGTACTAATATCAGGCACTATCATAGCAGCTAGAGATGCGGCCCACAAGGCTCTTACAGAAACTTTAGCTCGCGGAGAAGCGCTTCCTGTGGATCTAAGAGGCGAGACTATATATTATGTTGGACCAACGCCTGCAAAAGAGGGTCAAGCTATCGGTGCTGCAGGCCCTACAACTAGTGGCAGAATGGACAAATACACTCCGACTATGATAAACGAAGTCGGCATAAACGGCATGATCGGTAAAGGCTATCGTAGCGAAGCGGTCGTAGATGCTATGAAAAAATCAGGTTGTGTTTATATGGTAGCTATCGGCGGAGCTGGTGCGTTAATTAGTCAAAGTATTAAAAAATACGAGGTACTAGCTTACCCTGAGCTTGGACCTGAAGCGGTTGCAAGACTTACTGTCGAGGATTTCCCTGCGATGGTTGCGATAGATAGCGAAGGAAATAACTTCTACGAAGCAGGTCAAGCACCTTATAGAAAGATCTAAATTTTAAAATTTCATGCTTAAAACCTGGCATTTGTCTGTTTTGTATGAAATTTATTCTAATATACAAAGTCGCAAAGTTGTTTTATAAAATTTAACTTTGCGACTTAAATCCCAAATTTATGAAAGAAATTTAATAATATCCCAAACATAGAGTTTCGGTTAGTTTGATCCGTTTTTCAAAGGGTGTAGGAGAGAAAAATTTGCACTTTTCGATGTAAATTCTTAAATCATAATCAAGCCACAAATCATCATAAAATTTCTTTAAATTTATAAATTTTATCCCACAAATTTGATGTAGCTCTACAAGCTCGTAAAATTTTGATTTGTTCGAGCTTACAAGGTGTGACGGCGCTAGTGCGGTAAATGAGCAAAATGCGCTTGTTAACACAAGTCCGTTTAGTGGTGTGCATTTTTTAGCGACGTCTTTAAATTTATCAGGTATCGTCTTTTTATGTAAAAAAACTACTCGCGAGTTTTCAAATTTAGCCGAGATAGCACCTTTCCAAAATAGATATGCGTTTGATGAAATTTGAGCATTTATCGCAAATTCTGCGCCCAAGATATACTCATCTAAAAATTCATTTGGTGCTAGGATTAGTTTCATTTTTCTCACGCAAGTATTGGTTTTTAACATTTTAGCATAAAAAGTAGGTGCGGTATCGCTTTTTTATTGACATAAATAATTAAAAAAGTGTAAGATTTTTAAAATTTTACATCCAAGGACGACACATGAAAAAAATCATACACACAAACAATGCCCCACAAGCTATCGGACCATACTCTCAAGCCGTTATGGCAAACGGTTTTTTATTTATTTCAGGTCAGCTTGGAGTAACAGCGGCTGGCGAATTTGTCGGTGTTGATGTAAAGTCGCAAGCAAGACAAAGCATGGAAAATATCAAAGCGATACTTTCTGCAGCGGATTTAGACTTTACGAATGTTGTAAAAACTACTATATTTTTAGCCGACATTAATGATTTTGCTACGGTAAATGAAATTTATGCTAGCTATTTTAGTGGAGACTTTCCTGCGCGAAGCACGGTAGCTATCAAAACTTTACCTAAAAACGGACTTGTTGAGATAGAAGTTATAGCAACACAAAAATAATAAAGGTCCAAAATGAACGAAATAGAGCTAAAAAAACAGGGGAAAATAGCGCGTTTAACAAATAAAACGTTTAAATTTGATCCGCGTATAGCAGATGGGTTTTATACGGCAAGATATTTTTTGAAAATCAACAAAATCATAAAAGAAAATTTGCCAAACCAGCATGTTACCATGCAGTTTTTTCAGCGAACCGATGATATCGTCTTATGCGGTATAGATGAGGTTGTTTCGCTCATTCATACCTTTGCAAAAGAGCCGGGTAAACTTAAAATTTATGCTTTAAACGACGGCGATGTCGTTTGTGCGGGAGAGCCTGTTTTAAAAATTAGCGGTGCGTATGAGAATTTTGGATTTTTAGAAAATATCATTGACGCGACATTGACTCGCAGAAGTTGCGTTGCGACAAACGTGGCAAATGCCTTAAAGGCTGGTGGCGGCAAGATCGTCTTTTCTATGGCGGATCGTCAAGATGATATATCTACGCAAATCGGCGATGGATATGCCACCTTTATCGCCGGGGTTGATAGAGTTTCAACTGACGCTCAAGGGCTTTGGTGGGGAGGAAGCGGTATGGGCACCATGCCTCATGCGCTTATTCAGATGTGCCAAGGAGATGTGGCAAAAGCGTGTAAAATTTATGCCAAAACATTTCCTGATGAGCTAGTAACTGCATTAGTAGACTACAATAACGACGTCATAACGGACGCTCTTGCGGCAGCACGCGCGATGGGGGCGAAACTTGGTGCAGTTAGGGTCGATACCTCTAAAAATTTGATCGATAAGTATTTTGAGAGCAAGGATACGAGTAAATTTGATCCGCACGGAGTGTGTAAAGAGCTTATTTTTGCACTTAGAAAGGCGCTTGATGAAAATGGCTTTAAACACGTTAAGATCGTTGTTAGCTCAGGATTTACTCCGCAAAAAATAGCCGAATTTGAAGAGGCAAATACTCCGGTTGATATTTACGGAGTAGGAAGTTTTACTGTAAAAAACGATATTTGCGGATTTACTGGAGACCTGGTTGAGCTTAACGGTAAAGAGGAGGCTAAATTTGGACGTGGCGAAGTTACCTCAAGTCGCTTGCAAGAGGTGGAATTTATGCCAAATTTATAAATTTAGTATCTAAATTTATGCCGGCTTAAACACTTTACAAATATCGGCTAAAAATTTATCATTTCGCGAATGCATAAATTTATGCATTCGATTTGTTTTACGGTAGGTCAAATAGCAAAAATTCTGCTTTTCTTTTCACACTTTATCTTTAAAAGTATTTCATTATTTAAAGCAACGCCGTCAGCCTTGCCAAGCTCATGTTCGTGTAAATTTAGTTTGCCGTTTACGACTTGTAGCCAGTAATTGCGGGCGCTATTAAGAGTGATATTAAGCTCTTCGTTTTGTAAAAGATATCTATGTAGCCACATGTCTTGATGAATTTTAAATGAGCCGTTATCGCCGTTTGGCGAAAGCACTAGCGTGTGTTTTTCGTCGTTAAATTTTCTTTGCTCGTAGCGCGGTTTTACGCCTTTTATGTTTGGTCTGATCCAAATTTGATAAAGGTGAAGCTCTTCATCTTTCTCGTTCGTTTTAGAGTGAACGATACTTGTTCCGGCACTTATTATTTGAAATTCGCCTTTGCTTAGCTTTTTTTGTTGCCCATGCTGTCAGTGTGAGTAACGACACCGCTTAAGATGTATGTTAGAAATTTCCATATTTTCATGTGGGTGCGCACCAACGCCTCGATGTGAAGCGATGATGTCGTCATTTATAACGCGAAGTGCGAAAAACCCCATAAAATCACGATCAAAATAGTTTGCAAACGAAAACGTATGACGGCTTTTAATCCAGTCAAAACTACCGGTGTATCGTTCATTGGTTCTTCTTGCGTAGATTATTTTTGTCATTTTTGCTGCAATACAGGTTGCGTGGGTAACAAAAAACACAACAAAAGGTAAAAAATTTATTCTTTAAACCATTTTTAGATACAATCGCCAATAAACAAAAGGATAAATTTTGAAAAATTACAAGCTAATAAGCGTCGCTCACTCGCCCGACGCCGATGATATATTTATGTATATGGCGGTAAAATTCGGCTGGATAAGTAGTGTGAATTTACGTTTTTCAAATACCGCTCTTGATATTCAGACACTAAATGAAGAGGCTCTAAAAGGCACTTATGACGCGACAGCGATAAGCTTTGCACTTTATCCTCTCATAAAAGACGAATACGCTCTCTTGCGAACTGCCGTTAGTTTTGGTAACGGTTATGGGCCAAAGTTGGTGAAGAAAAAAGGCGTGAGCTTAAAACGAAATTTCAAGGTGGCATTAAGTGGAGCACATACGAGCAACGCACTTTTGTTTCGCATAGCATATCCTAATGCCCGCATTGTTTATAAAAATTTCTTAGAGATCGAAAGTGCTGTTGTTAGTGGAGAGGTTGATGCGGGAGTGCTTATACATGAAAGCATTCTTGATTTTAGTAGTGAGCTAGAAGTTGAACGTGAAATTTGGGATATCTGGTGTGAGTTTGCAAAAGAAGAGATACCGCTACCGCTTGGAGGCATGGCGGTTCGCCGAAGCTTACCTTTAACAGACGCGATAGAGTGCGAGCGGGTTTTAACTGAGGCTGTTCGTATAGCGACCGCACATAAACCGTTTTTATCGCACATGTTGATGGAAAGAAATTTGATACGTGTCGATAAAGAGAAGCTAAAAACATATCTAAATTTATATGCAAATGAAAGTTCTGTAAGCATGGACGAGGTGGCTTTAAATTCTTTAAATAAACTGTTTGAGATAGGCTATAAGCACGGTTTTTATCCGCAAATCATCGATGCACACGACTATCTTATCCCTAAAGAATACAACGAGGTAAGGTTTAGCTAATGCAAAGCACTCTGGTTGCACTTGGCATAGAGACTTTTAAGATAGCGCTTTATCTAAGTTTGCCTATGCTACTTTGTGGGCTTATCGCGGGTTTGCTTATATCGATATTTCAAGCGACTACACAGATAAACGAGACAACGCTAAGCTTTGTTCCTAAGATCATTCTTGTTGTTGTCGTTATTATCTTTCTTATGCCGTGGATGGTTTCGATGATGGTTGAATTTACCACGCGTATGATTGATTATATCCCGGAATTTGTCCAGTGAAGCGCATTATAAATTTTGCTAAATTTAGCTCCGTAAAGATAGGCGGAGAGCATGAGGTTGCGGTTGTAGATAGCATAGATAATGATGTCAGAGATGCTGTTTTGATAGGTGGCGCAAACAACATTTTAATCTCGCCAAATCCTCCAAAAATGGCGATACTTTCAAAGAAATTTGACTATATAAATTTAAACGGCGATGAGCTTGAGATAGGCGGTGCTAGCAAGAGCGGCAAGATCTTTAGTTTTGCCAAAAAGCACGATATCGCTGGATTTGAAATCCTGCAAAATATACCTGGCACTCTTGGTGGATTAGTCTTTATGAATGCAGGACTTTTGGGGCTTAGTATAAGTGATAGCCTTACTCACGTTTTACTGGCTAGAGGCTGGGTGCCAAAGAGTGAGATAGACTTCTCGTATCGCCATAGCGGTATTAACGAGCCGATATTTGGGGCTAAATTTAAGATCAAAAAAGGTTTTTTGCAAAGTTTTGCCGACGAGATAAATAAGAAACGATCTGATCAACCAAAAGGGGCTAGCTTTGGAAGCTGCTTTACTAATCCACAAGGTGACTTTGCGGGACGGTTGATTGAGGCGGTTGGATTAAAAGGACATGCTATCGGCGGAGCAAAATTTAGCGAAAAACATGCAAATTTCTTGATAAATTTTAATAATGCGACATTTTTTGATGCAACCGAGCTTATAGAGTTGGCCAAAAGACGTGTTTCTGAGAGCTTTGGCATAGAACTAAAGACTGAAGTTGTCATACTTTAAGGTGTAAAATGAGAGAGTTTTTAAACGAAATTTTAGCCATGGCGATTATTTTTATATGTATCTGGTTTTATGCCAGAAAAAAGCAAAAAGAGCTAGAGCCAAACGCAAACATAAAAGAGAATTTACTTAAAGAATTTGCTCTTAAATTTGATGAGGTAAAACCTAGCGATATCAAAGAATTTAACGAGCTTTGTGAATATTTAGCAAGTAAAAATTTACTATATAAATTTAGCAAATCAACAACCAAAACCGAGTTTTTACAGGCTATAAAACCTAAGCTAAAAAATGAGCCAAAAACAGATGAGGGCAGCGTAGATGCCACATTTCTAACATCGTGTGCATTAAATTTAAACAGCGCTCTTGCTATGGGAATTTATGCACTTTGTGGCGATACGTATGTGTTGTTTTTAGAAGATGAAAATAGAATTTTAGGACTTGTAAATTTGGCTGATAAGCTAAATGAAAATATCATTTTGTGTGATAACGGCGTGAATGATTAAAGTAAAATTCACACATTTTTTGATAAAATCAGAAAATTTTCAAATAAGGTAGTATATGAACGCAGAAAAGCAAAAAGCCCTTGATCTGGCTTTAAAACAGATCACAAAGGACTTCGGCAAGGGCGCGATGATAAGGCTTGGCGACAAGCAAGTCGAGCCGATAGATAGCATCCCTACTGGCTCGATCGGACTTGATCTTGCTCTTGGTATAGGCGGTGTGCCAAAAGGTAGGATTATAGAGGTTTATGGTCCTGAAAGCTCTGGCAAAACAACACTTACGCTTCACATTATTGCCGAGTGTCAAAAGGCTGGCGGAATTTGTGCGTTTGTCGACGCCGAGCACGCACTTGATGTGAAATATGCTTCAAATTTAGGCGTTGATACGGATAATCTTTACGTCTCTCAGCCTGACTTTGGCGAGCAAGCACTTGATATGGTAGAGACATTAGCTAGAAGCGGTGCAGTCGATCTTATCGTAGTAGACAGTGTCGCTGCTCTTACTCCAAAAAGTGAGATAGAAGGCGATATGGGAGACCAACATGTTGGACTTCAAGCAAGACTTATGAGTCAAGCACTTCGTAAGCTCACGGGCGTTGTGCATAAAATGGGCACGACGATTATATTTATCAACCAAATTCGTATGAAGATAGGTGCGACTGGATATGGCACGCCTGAGACTACAACAGGCGGCAATGCCCTTAAATTTTATGCGTCTGTGCGTATAGATGTTCGCCGTATAGCCACTCTTAAACAAAACGAAGAGAGCATCGGTAACCGCGTTAAAGTCAAAGTTGTTAAAAATAAGGTAGCGCCTCCGTTTAGGGTCGCAGAATTTGACGTGATGTTTGGCGAGGGTATAAGCAAAGAGGGCGAGATAATCGACTATGGAGTAAAACTCGATGTTATCGATAAAAGCGGTGCATGGTTTAGCTATAAAGCTAGTAAGCTCGGACAGGGTAGAGAAAATTCAAAAGCTTATTTGAAAGAGCATAAAGATGTTGCGGATGAGATTATCGCGACGATAAAAGGCTCAATGGGCGTTGTTGGAATTTTAAGTAACGACAAAGACGACGATGATAAAAATAACGACAAATCAGGAGAAGAGTAATGGTTTATATTGAAGATGTTGTAGCTCATGAGGTTCTTGATAGTAGGGGTAACCCGACCGTTCGCGCAGTTGTAACTTTAAGCGACGGCACATCGGCAAGTGCTATCGTGCCAAGTGGTGCAAGCACCGGTAAGCGCGAGGCTCTTGAGCTACGTGATAAAGATGCTAGATATGCAGGCAAAGGTGTTTTAAAAGCTGTTGCAAACGTAAATGAGCGCATAGCAGAAGCCATTATTGGACTTGATGCGTATAACCAAAAAGCCGTTGATGATGAGATGCTTGAGTTAGACGGCACAAATAACTACTCAAATTTAGGTGCAAATGCCGTTCTTGGTGTTTCGATGGCTGTTGCTAGAGCTGCGGCAAATAGCCTTAAAATTCCTCTATATCGCTATTTGGGTGGGGCAAATGCTAGCATTTTACCTGTTCCGATGTTTAATATTATAAACGGTGGAGCGCATGCAAACAATAGTGTAGACTTTCAAGAATTTATGATAATGCCTTTTGGATTTGATAATTTTAGTGATGCATTAAGAGCAGCAACAGAAATTTATCATAAACTAAAAGAGATTTTAAACAAAGCAGGACATAGTACTGCCGTTGGTGATGAGGGTGGTTTTGCTCCAAATTTAAAAGACAATGAAGAGCCGCTAAAGCTTATTATGGAGGCGATAAAATTAGCAGGATATGAGGCCGGTTCCCAGATTAAACTAGCTCTTGACGTAGCAGCTAGTGAGCTTTATAAGGATGGCAAATACGAGCTTGAGGGCAAAAAATTCAGCTCAGAAGAGCTTATAGAGCGCTACGCGCAACTTTGCGATAAGTATCCGATATTTTCTATAGAGGATGGACTTAGTGAAGATGACTGGGATGGTTGGAAGAGCTTAACACAGCGTCTTGGTGATAAGGTTCAGCTAGTAGGCGACGATCTTTTTGTTACAAATGAGAAAATTTTACGTGAAGGTATTGAAAAAGGCATTGGTAATGCTATTTTGATTAAACCAAACCAAATCGGCTCTGTTAGTCAAACTATGCAAACAGTTCGCCTTGCTCAAAGAAACGGCTATCGCTGCGTTATGAGTCACAGAAGCGGCGAGAGCGAAGATGCTTTTATAGCAGACTTTGCAGTTGCTTTAAATACGGGCGAGATAAAAACCGGAGCTACAAGCAGAAGCGAAAGAAATGCCAAATACAACCGTCTGCTTGAGATAGAGCTTGAGGCCGGTGAGTTTTTAGGGGATAGTATTTGAGTGAAATTTTAGAAGAGTATGATAAAAAATCAAAAAGATCATACTTTTTTAAATCATTTTTCAGACATACTGTCGTTATAGTATGCGTAATTGTGTTTGCGATCTATATCGGCAATATGATGTTTGGCAAGCGTTCTTTGGATGTTATGCTCAGTCTACAGAGCAAAAAAGAACGCCTTGCCGAAGATGTGGAAATTTTAAAAAAACGTAACGCAAAACTTCAAAAAGAGTATTTCGAGCTGAAAGAACTTGAGCCCGATACCGGTAAAAAGTAGCTAAAATGAAAAAAATTTGTATTATATTTTGTTTGATGGCAAGCGTGCTTTATGCTAGAGAAAACCCATTTACGCCTATTGGTGAACTAAATGCAAGCGTAATGACGACAAATTTAAAAGAGGAATTTGACGAATTTGATACGCAAGATATTAAATTTCCAAGCGACGCTAGGTTGTTGTTGGGCGTTACCGTTAGATATCGCGCAGGAGATGGCAGTATAAAAGAAAAGGTGCTAAGCGATATAAATAAAACTATCAGTTGGCAAGAAGAGTATGCTATCTTAAAGTTAAAAAATCCAGAGCCTTTAACTACACAAAAGCTTGATGTTTCAGTAACCATGCCAAATCCTACAGCTAAAACAATAATACAAACTATAAGTCACGATAAAAATGATACAAATACAACTACGCAAAGCAAAAGCGTTAAATCTACAAGGCAAGAGCAGGCTATAACGACTTTACCTGTCGTAACGACTATAAATTTAGATACCAACAAGAGCAAAGTAGGTTTGTCTGTAAAAGCTAAAACACAACCAAAAAGCAAACAAGTCACAACCAATAAACCAAAAATTCAGCCAAAAAAGCAGCCAAGCTCGCTGAAATTTGCGGATATGTTTGAGATAGATAGCTCTAAAAATATCCTAAAAATCATAACAAAAGACAAAAATATAAAATATTTTAGTCATGAAAATAGCAAGATAGTTCTTGACTTTGATAATCCTCCAAAAAGTTTTAGAACAAAATATATAAAAGTAAATTCTGCGGTATTTAAAAACATAACCGTGGGCTGGCATGACGACTTCTACCGAGTCGTTGTAGAGCTTGATAAAAAACAAACATATAGTATCGGCAAAGTTATGCAAGGCTATGAGCTTAGAGTTAAATGATAATAAATTTAGCTAATAGCGTCAAATATGCTTTGACTTGAAGTTCTTCATTATATAAATTTCTGCGTGCAAATTTGATCAAATAATTTAAACTATAAAAGACGGCAAAGCTTTTAGCCAAACCGTCTTAATTTTATTTAGCTTGTGCTAACATGAAAAGCCTAACAGCTTGGTTGCTCGTTAGCTTTAAATTTTGTGATGCTATGTCTTTTCTCATTGCTTCTTCAAGGCTTATAGGCTCGCCCAGTATCCCAAAGAAAGCATCTATGCCGTTGCTGTTGCACTCTTTTGCACACGGAGATACACTACCTGCAAAAGCGATAACGGGCTTGTTGTATTTTTTGGCTAACTTTGCTACGCCTGTAGGGGTTTTGCCCATTGAGCTTTGAAAGTCCATTTTACCTTCGCCTGTTATGATCAGGTCGGCTTTTTTGATCTCTTCTTCAAGGCCTATCTCTTCTGTGATGATGTGTATGCCTGATTTTAGAGTGGCACTTAAAAAGCTCACAAAACCAAATCCAAGACCGCCGGCAGCCCCGGCGCCCTCTAGCGCGCTAAAGTCATATCCAAATTCTTTTGAGACGACATTTGCGAAATTTATTAATCCCTCATCTAGCTTTTTGACTGTTTTGCCATCGGCTCCTTTTTGTGGACCATAAACATAGGCTGCACCGTTTTTACCATATAGTGGGTTATCAACATCACAAGCTATTAGAAATTCACACTCTTTTAGTGTAGGCATGGCATTTTTTGTTGAAATTTTAGAGATCTTTATAAGATCCTCGCCAACACCTTTTAATAAATTTCCACTCTCGTCATAAAATTCAAAGCCAAGTGCACTTAGCATACCGGTGCCGGCATCGTTGGTTGCGCTACCGCCGATACCGATTATAAATTTACGCGCACCTTTATTTATAGCATCTTTTATCATAGTGCCAAAACCATAAGTGCTTGTTTTTAAAGGATCTCGTTGCTCTTTTTGGATCAGCGTTAGACCTGAAGTGCTAGCCATCTCCATTATTGCCAGATCATTTGCTATAGCGTATCTGGCTAAAATTTGTATGCCGAGTGGATTTTGAGCCATGATGTCGATGTATCTTCCCCCAAGAGCATCGCAAAGCGCTTCTACGCTACCCTCACCACCGTCTGCAACAGGCTTTACTACAACTTCACAAAGATCTTTTATGCCTTCTTTGACCGCTAGGCCCGCTTCAAGCGAACTTAGCGATCCTTTAAAAGAGTCAATCGCGACTAATACCTTCATAGTAGAACCAATGACAAGATATAAACGCTAGCAATGCCAACGATACCCATGATAAATGTCATCATGGTTTGTGTTCGGTAACCTTGTTGAGGTGTCATTTTGCTAAAGTTAGTAACGACCCAGAAGTAGCTGTCATTAGCATGTGATACGCACATTGCACCCGCAGCGATCGCCATGACGCATAGGGCAGCAGCTATCTCGCTAGTTAGCCCAAGAGCCATCATTAGTGAGTTGTCGGCATTAAATGCACCCATGATAGAAGCTGTAGTGATAATGGCTACAGTTGAGCTTCCTTGTGCTGTTTTTAGTATAGCTGAGATCAAGAATGGGAAGAAAATTCCCGCTGCGCTAATGACTGCTGCATTTTCTTTTATATAGTCAACAAAGCCGGCAGATGTTATAACTTGGCCTAAAACACCACCCGCGGCTGTGATAAATAGTATCGGGCCTACTATTTTTAGCGTTTCATTTGTCATGTCGTTAAATGCAGGTAGTTTGTTTGTATCAGCAAGTAGCAATATACCAAAAACAACGCCGATAGCAAGAGCCATGATAGGATTACCTAGGAAAGCAAGCAGGTTGCCAAATGCTCCGCTTATGCCTAAAATTTTAGCGATAGAGCCAAGAGCCATGAATAAAATCGGCATGAAAATAGGTGCAACACTTAAAAATCCACCAGGAAGTTTGCCGTATTGTTTGATTAGATCTTCGTAGCTTTGAGATATGATAGCATTTGCTTCCTCGTCGCTTATGCTAACTTCATCGCCTATGCGTCTAGCAAACATATAAACACCGATCAAAACAGGTATAGAAACAACTACACCCATGCCGATAACAAGCAATAAATTCCCTCCAAGTCCTAGTGCTCCTGCAGCCGCGATAGGTCCAGGAGTAGGCGGTATAAACACGTGAGCTGCATAAAGACCGCCACTAAGCGCTACAGCCATGCCTACCGGATTTGCCGAGATTTTTTTGCGAAGTGCTTCACGGATAGGGTTTAATACAACAAAACCACTATCGCAAAACACAGGTATGCCTACTACCCAGCCCATGATAAGCATAGCAAGCTCAGGGCGTTTTTGACCAACGCAGTCTACGACCATGTCGGCTAACTTTAGCGCTGCACCGGTCTTTTCGAGGATAGTTCCGATAAGTGCACCAAAGATAATAACGATACCGATACTTTTAAATATACCGCTAAAGCCGTTACCGATAATGCCTGGGATTTTAGCAAGATCAATTCCTGCAACGATAGCAAGGATAAGAGATATACTCATCAATGCCAAAAACGGATGAACCTTTAGCTTTGAGATCATCCATATCATTATGACTATGGCGATTACAAAACTAATAATCAAAGAAATACCGCTCATAAAAAGCTCCTTAGATTAAAGTTTTTTAGGGATATATTAACAAATTTTCCTTATAAAATCTTAAAAAATAATACTAATTACTAAAAATCTAAATTTTTAACGAAAACAGCGAAATTTGCCTATCTAAGTAGGGTAAAACCGACTGCTATCTTATTTGTGTGTTTATTATAATCAATTAAGCTTTCGCCATATCCTGTAAAAAACTGAACATAACCGTAAATCCCAGTAGAAAATATAGGAAAAAGCCAGTCAAACTGGGCTGCACCGCGATTTGTTTTGTCAAAGTGCAGGTTGTTTCTTATCATTGTGTTTAATATGTGATCCTTAAATGCAAAAGAGAAATTTACGTCGCCAACTCCGATGTAGTTTTCTATGTTTTTATTATCATTGGTGTCGCCTACGATACTCCAAATTCTAGGTGTCACGCTAAGTGTTCCAAGGTCAAATCTAGCCTGCGCATAAAGCCTGTTCCAGCTCCTTGAATTCTCTTTGTCTTTGCCGTTTGATTCATGCAAAAGTCCGGCTCTTATATTGGAGATATTTAGCATTTTTAGGCTATTTTGAGTGTCGAAGTCTATGTAAATTTCAGGCTTATAGTTGCTTTCTCTAAAAGGCGCAGAGTCGCTTGAGGTTTGCCACCAAGATGTTTGAGTGTAGGCAATTCCTAATGTTTCGTTTAGCTTAAACGCATTTGTCATAAGCGGCTTTTGAACGCTAAATTGAAATTTAGTTTCAAATCTACTCTTGCCGTTTGTAGGTTTGTTTTGCGAGTATGAAACAGGTAAAAGATAGTTTAGGTGATAAAGTCGTAAACCAAGGATATTTTGTATCTCGTCATCTTTTGGCTCTTGCGAGTTTTGCAAGATAAGTTTTTCTAAATTTTGTTCGGGTTTAACTATGGCAACTGTTGTGTTTGTATCATTGTTGTTTAAAATTTGGTTTTGCTGATTAAGCGAATTTTGGGCGATTTGTTTGTAGAGCCTCATAGCATTTACCGTATCGCCGATATTTTCAAATTCTTGAGCTTTTTTAAAAAGTTCACTCGTTTCATTGGCCTGGAGTAAAATTTGAAAGCAAAATACAAAAACGAGAAATTTTTTCATATCTGCTTCATTTTGAGGGCGATTTGGTATTGAGATGGGTCGTTTACGTTAAAAAATTGCTCGGCATTGTCAAATTTAACCTTTTTGACGTTATAAAAATTTTGCAAAAGCCCGATTTTATGTTCGCCGTTTTGATAAAGCTCAAGCGCTTTTTTGCTGATATTTGAGTTAAAAAAGCCACAAAGCGAATGGCTAAATTCCTCATCTTGTGCTATGGTGATATCAAATTTATCGCTGTATTCGTAAAGTTTTGTTACGCATTCTTTGCTTACAAATGGCATGTCGGCGGGGATTATAAAAATTTTTTCATCTTTAAAATTTGCTAGCACGCTAGCAAGAGCTAGCATAGGCGAATAGTCTTGCGAAATATCTTTTAGTAACGGAAGAGGCGGTATAAATTTATCAAATTTGGAGCTTATAAAAACATTAGTAAAAATTTTACTAAATTTATTGAATTGAAAATGCGTAAGTGTGTTAAACTCTTCAAAGGGCAAAAGTGTCTTGTCTTGCCCCATGCGAGAGCTTTTTCCTCCGGCTAAGATAACGCAGGTTTTCAAATTTTATCCTTTGTGTTTTTGGGGATAAAAGAGGTTTAAATTTCTTTTAATCCCCTAAAATGCTTTTAAATTTATAGATCTCTTGGATCAGCTATCTTTCCAGCTATCGCGCTTGCCGCCGCTACTGCAGAGCTTGCAAGGTAAATTTCACTCGTTCTATCACCCATTCTGCCGACAAAGTTTCTATTTGTTGTGCTTACACATCTTTCGCCCTTGCCTAAAATTCCCATATATCCGCCAAGACATGCGCCACATGTAGGGTTGCTTACGACTGCTCCGGCTTCGATGAAAATTTCTATCAGACCCTCTTTTTCAGCCTCTCTTGCTATCTTTTGCGTTGCAGGAGTGATGATAAGGCGTGTTTTTTTGGATACACGTTTTCCTTTTAGAATTTCAGCGGCGATCCTAAGGTCGCTTAAGCGTCCATTGGTGCAAGAGCCGATAAATACTTGATCTATCGCGATATCGTCTTTTACGGCCTCTCTTACGCTTTTGCCGTTGCTTGGTAAGAATGGATAAGCGACAACAGGATCAAGCTTGCTAACATCTATCTCTAAAATGCTTTCATATTTTGCGCCTTCATCTGAGTAGTGGATTACAGGTTTTGAGCGTAAATTCTTACCTTTTAAAAATTCTTTTGTTATGTCGTCATACGCTACGATACCGCTTTTACCGCCGGCTTCTATCGCCATGTTACAAAGACTAAAGCGTCCGTCCATGTCAAGTGAGCTTATCGCCTCTCCCGTAAATTCAAGCGCTTTATATAGTGCCCCGTCCACACCTATACGGCGAATAACCTCAAGTATCAAGTCTTTTCCGTATATGTGCTCGCCAAATTTTCCGTTAAAGACTACTTTTATGGTTTGAGGCACTTTAAACCAGTTTTTGCCTGTTATCATTGCATAAGCAAGGTCGGTAGAGCCCATGCCTGTCGCAAACGCTCCAAGAGCGCCGTGCGTACAGGTATGACTGTCTGCACCGATGATGACATCACCTGGGATAACAAGTCCTTTTTCAGGAAGCAAGGCGTGCTCTATGCCCATATCTTTTTCATCAAAGTAGTTTTTAAGATCGTGTTTGTATGCAAAGTCGCGTGAAATTTTGGCTTGATTTGCGCTTAAGATATCTTTTGCCGGGATGTAGTGGTCCATTACGATGGCAAAACCGTCGGGATTAGCTAGCTTTTGTGCTCCGCTTCTTTCAAATTGTTTAATTGAAATCGGCGTTGTTATATCGTTGCCGATAACCATATCTATAGGGCTTTGCACTATCTGACCCGCGCTTACCTCTTCGCCTGTGTGAGCGGAAAAAATCTTTTCTGTTATAGTCTGCTTCATCTTTTGCCTTTTGGATTGAAATTTGTCTGATTTTAACAAAAAATATATAAAATCTTTATTTTTAGTAAAAAATGTAAGCGAAAATGTATTTAAGTGAAGTAAATTTGTAAAAGGCTCAAAGTCGAGCCTTTAAGTTATTTTGCTACCGCCTCAACTTCGATATCTATCTTTATCTTATCTCCTAAGGTTACTGTTGATGTGTTGGGAGCAAAGTCAAAGTCGCTTCTTTTTATCTCGCCCTCAAGGCTAAAACCAACCTTTGCTTTACCGTCTTGGCCGACTGTTTTTCCGCCAAATTCATACTCAAGTATTACAGGTTTTGTTACGTTTTTTATGGTTAAATTTCCTTTTATATCATCGCCACTAATGCCTGTCATCTCAAATTTTATCTCAGGATATTTTTCTACTTCGAAAAAATCAGCCGAACGAAGGTGTTTATCGCGAGCGTCATTATCGGTAAAGATAGAGTCGGTTTTGATGGTTGCACTTAGACTTTTTAACTTTTCGCCGTCCATATCGGCAGTTGCTTTGAATGACTTAAAACTTCCCACGACGTTACTTATGCTAAGGTGCTTTATCTTAAAGCTTGTGCTTGAGTGAATGGGGTCTAGCTCGTAAACTGCGGCATTTGCAAAAGTCGCAAGAAGTGCGAGTGCTAGTGAAAATTTAAGTTTTTTCATTTTTTTCCTTGTGTTTAAATTTGATGTGATTATAGAGATTATTAACAAACATAACAATAATATTTTAATAATATTTTACGTTTTAGGGTCAAGTTTTTAGGCGAAATATTTAAAGCAAGTCGGGTTAGCACACGAAAAAATAAATAAATTTAAAGTATAATACCGCTTATGAAATACGCACACTTACAAACATTGGCAAAATACTTTTCTAAATTTAAAAAGATAAATGGCATTAAAAGAGTCGGCGATATGCTTTTGCTTATAAATTTTGACGGTAACGATATATTTTTCGACCTTGCAAAATCGGGCTCGGCGATATATCAAAACAGCGAATTTAAAGCGATAAAAACGTATAACGCTCCATTTGATAACGCGCTTAAAAAGCGTCTAAAAAGTTCAAAAATTTTAGAAATAAAATGTCTTGAAAATAATAGAATTTTACAAATTTCAACCTCGTTTGACGGTTTGTATAAAAGTATAAAAAGTGAGCTTTATCTCGAATTTACGGGACGCTTTACTAATGCGATCATCACGGATGAAAACGGCGTGATAATAGATGCACTTAGACATATCGAAAATAATTTTAGGCAGATAAAACCTGGCAGAGTGTTAAAACAGCTTGAGGCGATTGCTATAAAAGAAAAGCCGTGCGATGAGATTTTGGACTTTAACGAGTTTTTTAAAAGTGAATTTAATAGGCTTAATAGGCAAAATTTAGAAAATTTAAGAGCCGTTAAAATGGCTCAAGTTCAAAAGAAGTTGCAAGCATTGCAAGCTAGCTTAGAGGTGCTTGAGAGCGAAGAAAGTTTAAAATCTCAGAGCGAAGACCTTCGTAAAAAGGCAGGAGTTTTACTTGCAAATTTATCAAATTTAGATGAGTTTCAAAGAGAGTTTGAGCTTAGTGATTTTGGTGGTCAAAAGATAAATTTTACCCTTGAAGATACTCCTAAAGTCAGTGCAAATTTGTATTTTACAAAGGCTAAGCGTTTAACACAAAAGGCACATGGAGTTAAGCTTGAGAGAGAAAATTTAAACGAAAAGATAAAATTTTATCTTAGCTTAGAGGAGATGCTTGAAAATGCAAAAAGCCTTAATGAGCTTGAAATTTTGTATCCAAAACGTGCAAATATCCAAAAGACTCAAAAAAACGAGAGCGAAAATATACAAAATTTTTATATCAAAGAGTTTAAAATTTCAATAGGACGAAACGAAAAAGGCAATATCGAGCTGCTAAAAAATTCCAAAAAAGATGATATTTGGTTGCATTTAAAAGATATTCCTAGTGCCCATGTGATAATAAAAACAAACAAAACCAAACTAGATGAGGAAATTTTAAATTTTGCAGCTAAAATTTGTGTAAATTTCAGCGTTAGCGGAGCAGGGCGATATGAGGTTGATTACACAAAAAGGCAAAATGTCAAAATTTCAAACGGTGCAAATGTAAATTATATTGATTTTAGGACGATAGTAGTTGTAAAGTAAAGGAGTTAAAATGTCTGTAACGCCTCTGGGAAATGTAAATTTTATCAACCAAAATGCGCCGGTCGCATCATTTGTTAGTGCTAACCAGCAAGCTCGTTTTGATATGCAAAGTGCTTTAGCTTCTACCGTTTTAGACGATGACGCAAACGAAGTAGCCGAAGTTAGGCCGACA
The DNA here is from genome assembly GCF_014892335.1 of Campylobacter sp. 7477a. Lineage (NCBI taxonomy): Bacteria > Pseudomonadati > Campylobacterota > Epsilonproteobacteria > Campylobacterales > Campylobacteraceae > Campylobacter > Campylobacter sp. 7477a. Next base: position 96,032 of record NZ_JADBJH010000005.1, on the reverse strand, counting down.
GAAGAGAGCTACAAGATCGACCCCGAACACGAACACGAAAGACAAAAGGGCGAAGAGCAAAATGCTCAAAGTGAGCCAGGCAAGCCTTTCGTAAAAGACGATGATGATGAAGAGGAGCAAAAACCTCTTGAGGGAGAGCCGGGACATCGTCTAAATATACAAATATAAGCAAAATTTAGATAAAATCAACATTTGAACTTGAAATTTAAAGGGGAGAAGATGGGTGCACGTATCGTTACCGGAGTTCTTATGATCGCCGTGCTTTTGGTTATGTTTTTTATCAACAATTATATTTTTAACTTTATTTTGCTAGGCGCCGTGCTTTATTTTGCGTTTAATGAGTCTTTAAAGCTTTATAATATCGAACACGACAAGCTTGTTTATGTTGCGCTTGTGTTTTATGTTTTGACATTTTTTACAAATCCAATCTTCATAGCCATACTTGCTATTATGCTGGTTGCTTCTGTTTTGGCTCACATTAAAAGCCCTGATCTTCGCATGGTGTTGCCGTTTATATATCCTGCAACTCCGATATTTATGATGTGGATGCTTTACTCTGAATACGGTATCGGCTTTTTGGTTTGGTTGATATTTGGTGTTGCAGCTAGTGATACCGCGGCGTATTTTGTCGGTAAAGCCATAGGTAAGAGGAAATTTTCTATCGCTTCGCCAAACAAAACTCTTGAAGGCGTTGCAGGCGGTATAGCCGCGGGAACGGCTGTTGGCATAGTTTGCGGAAGTTTTGTTATGGAAGGATTTTTGCAGATAATTTGCGCGAGTTTTCTTTTAAGCATATTTGGCGTATGGGGAGATTTGTTTGAGAGTTATCTAAAACGCTCTGCCGATGTCAAAGATAGCGGCAATATCTTTCCCGGACACGGCGGTATGTTAGACCGTGTTGACGGATACTTGTTTGGTGTTGTAGCTCTTCTTTGGACGCTTTCGTGGTAGTATTAGGCTCGACAGGTAGCATCGGAACAAATACACTCTTGCTTTGCAAGCGACATAATATCAATGTCGAAGCGATAAGTTGCGGTAAAAATGTCGAACTTTTAAATGAACAAATATCAAATTTCAGCCCTAAATTCGTTTGCGTTGGGGACGAGAAGCTAAGAGGCGAAGTAAAAGGCATATCAAAAGATAAAATTTTTATAGGGCAAGAGGGGTTGCTTGATATGCTTGAGGTCTCAAATAGTAAAAAAGTATTAAATTCTTTGGTTGGTTTTGCGGGACTTAGACCTAGTTTAAAAACACAAAAGCTAGGTAAAAAGCTAGCACTTGCCAACAAAGAAAGCTTGGTTGTAGGCGGTAAATTTTTAGATACGAGTAAAATTTTACCGATAGATAGCGAACACTTTGGGCTTAAATTTTTACTTGAAAATAAAACAAAGCCAAGCCGTCTAATAATCACCGCTAGCGGCGGAGCTTTTTATAAAACACCTCTTAAATCCTTAAAAACGGCAACGGCAAAAGACGCACTAAAACATCCCAACTGGAGCATGGGCGCAAAGATAACTATAGACAGCGCAACTATGGCAAACAAACTTTTTGAAGTTATGGAGGCGTATTGGCTTTACGGTATAAAACACATAGAAGCACTCATAGAGCCTACTTCGATGATCCACGCGCTTGTTGAATTTGTGGATGGTTCAACGAGTGCGCATATCTCGCGTGCTGACATGAAGCTAGCCATCTCTCATGCCGTACTTGAAAACGTAGATGAAACAATTATATCTCATGCAAATTTACTAGAGCTAAAAAGTATAAAATTTCACGACATAAGCTTAAAAAAATATCCGATCTTTTCCTTGAAAGAGCAGGTTTTAGATACACCTGATATCGGTGTTGTGATAAATGCCGCAAATGAAGTTGGAGTTTTTGCTTTTTTAAAGAATGAATGCGGATTTTTAGATATTTCACGCATAGTTTTGAAGGCTGCTAAGAAATTTAGGGATGCTAAAATTCTAAACGAAGATGAAATTTTTAAACTTGATAAAGAGGTTAGAGAGTTTGCAAAAAGGGAGTTAAATGCAAAAATATGAAGGTTATAAATTTGGCTTTAAAGAGAGTCTTGTAGGCGTTCAGTTTTTGTTCGTAGCTTTTGGTGCGCTTGTGCTTGTGCCACTACTTACAGGGCTTGACGCAAATGTTGCACTTTTTACCGCAGGTGCAGGTACGCTACTTTTTCAGCTCATCACGCGTAAAAATGTTCCGCCGATATTTTTAGCTAGTAGTTTTGCGTTTATCGCGCCTATTAGTTTTGGTGTAAAAGAGTGGGGGTTCGCCGCTACTATGGGCGGGCTTGTATTTGCCGGACTTTTTTATGTTGTTTTATCCTTTATTGTTAGGGTAAAAGGAGAGAGCTTTTTACATAAGATGTTACCGCCAGTTATCGTGGGACCTGTTATCATGACTATAGGTTTGATACTCTCTCCTGCTGCCGTAAATATGGCTATGGGTAAAAATGTCACCGCCTATACTCAAAATGAAGCTATGCTTGTAGCAGGCGTATCGCTTGTAGCTACGATCTTGGTTATGATGTTAGGTCGAGGAATGTTTCGTTTGATACCTATTTTGTGCGGTATATTAGTCGGCTATATTACGTCTTATTTTTTTGGTATGATAGACTTTGCTCCTATAATGGACGCTCCATGGTTTAAGACCCCGGCATTTACGGCTCCTGTTTTTGAGCTAGATCCGATACTTTATATGGTACCTATCGCGATTGCTCCTGCAATAGAGCATATAGGCGATATGCTTGCCATCTCAAATGTTACCAAAGAAAATTTCCTTAAAAACCCCGGTCTTAAAAATACACTTTTAGGTGATGGCGTCGCAACTTCATTTGCCGCTTGTTTTGGCGGACCTCCAAATACAACCTACTCTGAAGTAACGGGCGCGGTTAGTATCACAAAAGCTTACAACCCGGCCATCATGACCTGGACTGCGATAACAGCTATCGTGCTTGCTTTTGTCGGAAAGCTAGGCGCTGTGCTTTCTACTATACCGGCTCCCGTTATCGGCGGTATCATGTTGCTACTTTTTGGCATAATCGCAAGCGTGGGTATGGAGACCTTGGTAAAACATCACGTAGACCTTGCAAACCCTAGAAATATGATAATCGTTGCTTTGATATTTGTATTTGCTATAGGCGGCATGGTGCTTGACTTTGGTGTTGTTAGTTTTTCGGGTATAGGACTTGGTGCAATAGTCGGTATAGTCTTAAATTTACTGCTTCCTCGCGCTAAGCATTACGAGGGATATTAGGCTTGAAATTTTTGATTAAAATTTTACCGTTTTTTGCGGTTTTAGCCTTTGGTTCAAATTTAGAATACGCTCTTATTAAAAAAGGTATTCAAGACGATAATACCATGCTTGTCATAGGCGGTATCCAAGGAGATGAGCCGGGCGGATTTTTGGCTGCATCGATAGTGGCGACTGACTATAACATCACAAAGGGTAGTCTTTGGGTCGTGCCTAACTTAAATTTTCCAAGCATTATCCAGAGAAATCGCGGCACAAAAGGCGATATGAACCGTAAATTTGGGCATATAGACCAAGATGATCCTGACTTTAAAGCCGTAACTAATATCAAAAAAGTAATCGCTGATCAAAATGTTTCGCTTGTGCTAAATTTACATGATGGAAGCGGTTTTTATAGACCAAACTACATGAACGAAGATGAAAATCCGCGCAAATGGGGAAATACTTGCATAATAGACCAAGAACGTCTTGAAGGTGCGAAATATCCGGACTTAAACGCTATAGCAACTCGCGTTAAAGATAAGATAAATGAGAATATTTTAAACCAAAAACATACATATTTTATCAAAAACACGCAAACGGCAAAGGGTGACTTGGAGATGCTAAAAAGTCTTACCTACTACGCCGTTACACAAGATAAGTCCGCCTTTGCAAACGAAGCTAGTAAAAATTTAAACGCCGAGCAAAGAACGTATTATCACCTTTTGGCGATTGAAGAGTATATGCGTGTTGTAGGGATTGAGTTTACGCGTCCGTTTAAGCTAACCGTTCAGGATGTAAAAAAGGCCATAGAAAAGGAAATTCGCCTAAGTTTTTATGATGATGCTTTTGTGCTTAATATCCATAACCTAAAAGGAGCACTAAATTTCGTTCCTTTAAAAAAAGGCGAGATAAATTACTCCTCGTCCAACCCGCTAATCGCCGTTATAAAAGAGCAAAACGGTTATAAAGTCCAATACGGCAACCGCTTTGTCACGCGTTTAAATCCGCAGTATTTTGAACATATTGAGCCTTTAAAAGATATTAGTTTGATCGTGGACGGCAAAAATTTAAATGCCAAAAGCGGAGATAAGATAAGTGTAAAAAATAGTTTTAACATCGCAAAACAGAGCGAAATTCGCACAAATGTCATCGGTTATAACTCAAAAAATATCGATGAAGCTGGTGAAAATATCACAAAAAACCGCATGCTAAAAAGTTTTTCCATAGATAAAGAAGGTAATGTTTATCGTGTGGAATTTTATAAAAAACAAGAGGGCAAAGATAAATTTGCCGGTATGATATTGGTGGAATTTAGATGATTTTAGGCATAGAAAGTAGCTGTGATGATAGTTCGGTCGCACTTTTGGATATCAAAAATTTAGAACTTATCTATCACAAAAAAATTTCGCAAGAGATGGAACATAGTTTGTATGGCGGAGTTGTGCCAGAGCTTGCAGCTCGCCTTCATACAAAGGCTTTGCCTATGCTTTTAGAGGAGATAAAACCCAAATTTAAAGAGATAAAAGCTATCGCCGTGACAAACGAGCCCGGGCTTAGTGTTAGCCTAATAGGTGGTGTTAGCATGGCAAAGGCGCTAAGTATCGCACTTAAGGTGCCATTAATAGCTGTAAATCATCTAATAGGCCATATTTATTCGCTGTTTTTAAACGAGGAGGCGAAATTTCCACTTGGGGTTTTGCTGGTGAGTGGCGGACATACGATGGTTCTTGATATAGACGAGAGCGCTAAGATAAATTTGCTTTTAAGCACCGGTGATGATAGCTTTGGCGAGAGTTTTGACAAGGTTGCAAAGATGCTAGGGCTTGGCTATCCAGGCGGTGCGGTCGTGCAAGAGCTGGCTCTAAGATCACAAAACAAAGTGAGATTTAAATTTACCGTGCCATTGCTTCATGACAAAAGGCTTGAGTATAGCTTTTCGGGGTTAAAAAACCAAGTTAGAGTTGAAATTTCAAAGCTTGCAAATTTAAATGAAGATGATATGGCTGATATTTGCTATGCTTTTGAAAACACTGCATGCTTGCATATAATGGACAAACTTACAAAAGTGTTTGAGGCGCATAAATTTAAGAGATTTGGCATAGTGGGTGGAGCTAGCGCAAATTTAAATCTTCGCTCACGCATAGAAAAACTGTGTCAAAAACACGAGTGTGAGCTGCTTTTAGCGCCGCTTAAATTTTGTTCGGACAATGCCGCTATGATAGCTCGCGTCGGACGAGAAAAATACCTAAGAGGTGAATTTGTAAAACACAACGAACTGATGATAAAGCCTAGAAGCGAGATAGATAGGGCTTAAATTTCAAGGTTGAAAGTTGGCGAGAGGATGAGAGAATCGAACTCCCCGCAAGACGGTCAACCGCCCCGCCATCGGATTTGAAGTCCGTGAGCACCACCAGATTACTTTATCCTCCGCGTGAATAACTCATTATATCAAAATTTATATGAATTTTAGTGCTAATTTATTAAAATCGATAAAAATTATAAGGATGTGTGATATTTAAGCCGTTTGTGATTTGTCTGTTTGTTTTTGTATTTGCAGGCTGTGTTGGCGGGCTTACGCCGGCTACCGGTGTGTTAAACGTATATGATGCATATTCTATCTCGCGAGATGAACGCGACATATCCTCCATAACAAAAGATAAATTTATCCAAAGTAAAATCCAAAGTAAAATTTTATTTGCGAGCGGACTTAGCGTGGTTGATATAGAGATCGAGTGCTTTTACGGCGAAGTTTATCTCATCGGCGTAGTTGCTGATGAAAATATGAGACAAAAGCTTATTAATATTGCTAAAAACACCGATGGCGTAAGTAAAATTTACACATATATAAAGATAAAACAAGATAAATATAACTGCGATAGTCTTAAAATTTTTAGTGATTTAAAGACAAATTTATTTAAAGATAGTGTGGTGGAGGGCACAAACGTTAGAGTTAGCGTTGTTGGTTGCGATGTCGTATTTAGTGGAGTTGTAAGTAGTATGGAGCAAGAAAAATACGCTATTTGGTATGCAAAACACATTGACGGAGTTGCCGATGTATATTCGTTTTTAAAACTTTCTCGCTAACCTTTCTTGCTAAAGCTTATAACAAGGCTTGGTAGTATCACTAATGCCCCAAGTAGCATAAACGCCATCACTAGGTCTGTTAGCAGACCAAAATAAATAGTCGGGATAAAGTTGCTTGTTGTCATTACGCTAAAGCCCAAAAACACCGTAAAAGAGGTGTAATACATCGCATATCCTATGCTTGCATGGCTTGCTTTTATGCTTTGTATGATCGGCTTTGTTACTAGTTCTTCGCGAAGACGGTGGACGTAGTGTATGATATCATCAACGCCGATACCGATACTAATCGCCGCTATGGTTATACTCATGACATCAAGCGGTACACCAAGCGTTCCCATTACGCCAAAAAGCGTGCAAAGGGGGATTAAATTTGCCGTAATGGCTATCATTGCAAGTTTTATGCTTTTAAATATAAAGCAAAATACCAAAAATAGTAAAAGTATGGTAAGTGCAAATGTATCCACTTGCGAGCTTATTAAATTTTGAAGCATGTTGTTATAAAGCACCATCATGCCAACGACTTGCACTGTTACATTGTCGTTTTTAACAAGCTCTTTAACACCGCTTTCAAGCTCTTTTAAAAATTCATCGCGGTGTAAATTTTTATCGCTATCAACAACTCTCATGCTAAACCTAAGCTGGTTGTGCTCGACATTAACATAAGGGCTTAGCAGGATGTTTTTGTATTTATCAGGGAGCTCACTATACATCGCAGACAGCAAAAAGTCATCAAGAGTGCCGTTGTTTAGGTCTTTCATGACTTTTATAAGAGTTCCAAGAGAGCTTACATGTCCGATGAAATTTTGTTCTAACAAATGTTCATGTATCTTCTGGGCTATACGCGTGTGATAGCTGTTAAACCAGTATTTTGCATCATTTGCCTGCTGGCTAAACTCATCTTCGAATTCGTCTTTTTCCTCTTTTTCGTCATTTTTTGTCTCCTCTTTGGCTTCGTTAAATGTAACTATAACATCAACGGGTATCGTGCCTCCAAGCTGTGTGTCTATGACTTCCATGCCTTGATATATCTGCGTATCTTTTTTAAAATACCCAATAAAGCTATTTTCTACTCGTAGTTTGCTTATGCCTATAAGTCCAAAAATAATGATAAAAGCACATATAAGATATACCGCTTTGCGTGAGTTTATGGCTAAAGAGGCACACTGTTTTGTAAGATGAAATTTGTTTTCAAATGTCCTAACGGGAGGAAGTTTGCTTAAATTTACAACAACTGAGCCAAATAATAAAAACGCGACTACAAGCGAGATGGCGATACCGGAACTCATCATCACACCAAGCATGATAACAGGCTTTATCTCCGCACTCATTAACGAACTAAAGCCGACTATCGTCGTAAATATCGCCCAAAAAGATGGGCTAAATTTATCTCTTAAAGTAAGATACACAAGCTGCTTTTGACTAAAATTCGGATGTTTTATGAAAAATTCCCTATAACTTACGATGAGGTGTATGACAGTCGATATGGTTATAATAAGCTGAAGGGCAACGTAGTTTGAGCTTATCACAGTTACTTCCCAGCCAAAAAGTCCAAATATACCTGTCGTAAAGATAACGCTTGTGACGCATATAAATACAGGTAAGACAACCCAGCGAATTTGTCTAAAAAACATCCATAGGCTAAAGGCTAGTAGCAACGCCACACTTATGCCGTATATATAAAGGTCTGAGCGCACAAAGCTTATCATATCGTCAGCGATCATGTTTGCTCCGCCTAAAAATAACTTGTGCTCATCACTGTGAAATTTGGCTATCGTTGCTTTTATCTGCTCTAAATTTTCATGCTCTTTGATACGAAGCTCATCTCTGTATCTTTTAAATTCGCCTTTTATCTTTTCAAATTCTTGAAGTTCTTTTGGGTTTAAACCGACTTCCTTTTCTTTTATTAAAAAATCATTTCTTTTGCCTAAAAGCGAGTTAAATTTTTCATCGTCTTTTAGATGTAAAACTATGGCGGTTGTTTTTAGGTCTTGGCTGATTAAATTTTTACTATAAAGCGGACTTGTTTGAAATTCTTGCTTTACTTTGGTTAAATTTATATCCTTATCCGCTAGTGTCGGCGTGTGTTTTAAAATCCCGCTAAGACCGCCCTCTACGCTTTGAAGTAATGGCACGGTAAGTATGGATAAAACTCCATCTATCATGCTGTTTTGCTTTAGCTCGTCGCTTAAATTTTTGATCAGCTCTAAATTTTGTTTATCAAAAAGATCGGTTTTTGGAGTGTAGGCGATGACAAGGAAATTCGGCGAAATGTAACGCTGTGAAATTTTACGCCATGCGTCAAGATCGGGATCGTTTTCGATAAGCAGGGTTTCGGCCGAAGCATCTATGCTAAGCTTGGTGCTAAGATACGCAAACGCAAGACAAGCTATCATCACCGAGGCGATGACAAGCTTGTTGAAATTTAGTATAAATTTAAAAACTCGGCGCATTAATGCTATTTATCGTCTTGGCTTGGTAAATTTGCTTGATTTAGCTTTGTTAAAAGTGTCTCAAAGTCAGCATTATCAAGCATATCGCCAAACTGACTGCGGTAAGTTTGTATGACGCTAACTCCGATGATATCAAGGTCGTAAATCAACCAGCCACGTTCTTTTGCGTCATAAAATTTATATACGAAATCATACGTTTTACCATCGCTTATGAGCTGTGAATTTAGCCAATATCTTGTGGGTTGCGGTCTTGTCGCGTCTTGTATGATGACCTCTTGGTTTGTGTAGCTTAGGAGTTTATCGATGTATGAATTTTTAAGTTTTTGCTCAAAAGCGATATTAAATTTCTCTTGCTCCTCTTTGCTTAACGAGTTATAGCGCTTTGCAAGGCTGATTTTTGCCATTTGTTTATAGTCAAAGAGTGGATCAAAAATTTTAAACAGCTCTTTTGACTTTGTTTCATTGTCAAGTTCGCTGTTTTTTAAAACCTCTATAGCTAAATTTGTTTTTTTGATAACTTCGTCTTTTATCTCATTTTCGTTAATTCCAAAAGCCGAGTTTAAAAATAGACAAATTCCAAGTAAAATTTTATAAAATTTCATTTTATTCCTTTATTAGATGTTCGCGTCTTTGTTCGTATGCGTCACGCAAAAACGGATATAGCTCGACTGCGTCTTTTTTGAGATTTTCATAGGCTAAAGGATCGTGGGAAAACTCATTAAAGTAAGCAAACGTCTTGATACCAAAAGCCGTCCAGTCATCTTCGATGTAGCTTATAGGATTAGCAAAATAATCCCCCGCCATACCTACCATATCTCTTAAATTTGATGGTCCAAGAAGCGGTAAAACCACATGAAAACCGCTCGCGATACCCCAAGTCCCAAGTGTTTGTCCAAAGTCCTCGTCATGTTTTTCAAGACCGTAGTATTTTGCGCCGTCTGTTAGTCCGCCAAAGCCGATTATTGTATTTGCTAAAAACCTAAGCGTCTCTTCGCCGGCATTTTTAAATTTAAATTGGAGTAAATTATTTACAAAACGGATAGGAAACATGAGGTTATCAAAGAAATTTGAAATAACCGTTCTAGTGGTTTTTGGCACGACATAGGCATAGCCTCTGGCTGCCGGGGTTAGCATGTTTACATAGACAAAGTCGTTAAAGCTTGTCATAACACGGTTATATCCGCTAAGAGGGTCAAATGTCGTTGTTTGCGTGCCAAATTCGACATCAAATTCGTCAGTTTCGCTTTGATTTGTATTTGCAAAAAGTAACGCAGCACTAAAAAAAATAGCTAAAATAAATCTCATAAAACGCCCTAAATATTAAATGTAAAACCTTTGATTTTACTCTTTTATAACTTTGAAAAAATTAAATTTCGTTGTTTGGGTTTAAGCTAAAGTATATGTGTTATTTAATATACTTGTGAAATTATTTTTTTATATATTATTTATTTTAAGGGAATTTATGAGGGCAGATATTAGTTTAGAGCTGTTTTTGGGAAATGACATTCAAATTTTAGCAAAGCATATTGAGCTGCTAAAGGCGATACGCGATACTAAAAGCATCACAAAAGCTGCACAGGTGGTTGGAATTTCATACAAAAACGCATGGGATAGCCTTGATGTTATAAATAACAAAAGTCATAAGCCGCTAGTTATCCGTGCTGACGGCAAGAAGAAAAACAGTGGCTCGGAGTTAAGTCAATACGGTCATAAGATGATCGAGCTTTTTGAAACGCTGCTTAATACTCAAAAAGAGTATCTAAACAAAATTTGCCAAAGCATGGATATAGAAGAGCTTGATATCGTAAATCTAGGGCACATGAGTATGAGCCTTAGCGCTAGAAACCAGCTTTCTTGCGAGATCGTAGAGATAAACACAGGTGCGGTAAACACCGAGGTCGTAGCTCGCTTAAATAGCGGGAAAAAACTACATGCAAGTATAACTTGCGAAAGCGAGAAAAATTTAAATTTAAAGGTCGGCAAGAGGGTTATTTTTATATTTAAAGCGCCTTCGGTCATGCTTTGTAGTCTTGATGATGAGCTAAAGCTAAGTGAGACGAATTTGCTAAAAGGCAAGGTTGTATCGGCTAAGATCGGAGCCGTAAATGCCGAGATAACTATGGACATCTCGATGGGGCAAACCATAACCGCTCTCATCTCAAAAGATAGTGCTATGGAGTTTAAGGTAGGTGTCGGAGATGAATTTAATGCTGTAATAAAATCATCACAAATCATAATAGGAGTTTAAAATGAAATTTCTCTCTTCATTAACACTTAGTGCGGTGTTAGCAAGCGCGCTGTTTGGCGGTGAGGTAAATGTATTTGCTGCGGCAAATACGACTTATGCCTTTCCTGAGCTTATAGCCGAGTTTAACAAGGCAAATCCTAAAACCAAGATCAGCGTAACACTTGGGGCTAGTGGAGCTCTTGTAACGCAGATACAAAACTCGGCTCCTGCCGATGTGTTCATGGCTGCAGATATGGACTTTGCAAGAAAGCTTGATGAGAGCGGTTTTAGTGCGACTAGACCGGTTGTTTACGCGCAAGGTGCTTTAGCGATGTTTAGCATTAGAGATGTTGATTTCTCAAAGGGTTTAAATGCGCTTAGCAACCTAAAATCAATCTCTATAGCAAATCCAAACACCGCTCCTTACGGCAAGGCGAGCATAGAGGCTTTAAAAAATGCAAATTTATTTGATAAGGTAGAAAAAAGCATAGTCTACACACAAAAAATTTCAGAAACTCTTTCTCAAGCACTTAGTGCTGCCGATGTCGGTTTTATCGCGGCTAGCGCGCTTTATGATGTAAAGATGTCAAAGTATAAAGAGGGCGTAAACTACGCTTTTGTTGATCCGTCTTTATATACGCCGATCGACCAAGGCATCGTTATAACTAAGCGTGCCGAAAATAACGACGAAGCAAGGGCTTTTTACGACTTTGTGTTAAGCAAGAACGGTGCGGATATCTTTAAGAAATTCGGTTATAACGTGCCAAAGAAATGATAAAAGCTAAAATTTTAAACATAACAACCAAAAATGGAGTTAGCCTGTATAAATTTCAAGCAGCTCAAATTTATCTTTTTATGCTCTCTCTTGATAGGATAGATGGAGTTTTTGAGGGTAGGGATGTGATGTTAAATTTTAAGAGTTCTGACGTGATAATTGCCACAAAAGAGCTTGAAGCTTGTTCGGTTAAAAACAAAATTCCAGCCCTTGTCACTAAAATTTCAGCGGGAGAAATCTTAAGCGCGATTCATTTGAAATTTGATGAATTTGAGTTTGAAAGTATCATTACCGCCGGCTCTTGTAAAGATCTAAATTTAAAGGTTGGTGAGCGAGTTTTTGCCTATGTTAAGTCAACCTCACTTCATATAAGCGAGGTAATATGATAGAAATTTCGTGTAAAAAGGAGCTTAACGGTGCAAATGGAAAGTTCTTGCTGGATGTAAATTTAAACATACAAAAGGGCGAATTTGTCGCACTTTATGGCAAAAGCGGAAGCGGTAAGACCACGATATTGCGTATGCTTGCAGGGTTTGAAACGCCAGATAGCGGCTTTATCAAGGTCGGGGGTCGGACGTTCTTTGATGGGGATATAAATTTGGCTGCTCAAAAGAGAAATATCGGCTTTTTGTTTCAAGACTACGCGCTTTTTGACAATATGAATGTAGTTAAAAATCTACTTTTTGCTAAAAACGACCACGCTTTAGCTAGCAAACTTTTAGAAATTTGCGAGCTTAAAGGGCTTGAAAATGCCTCCATCTCTTCGCTTTCGGGCGGACAAAAGCAACGCGTAGCTCTAGCTCGTGCTGTTATGAGAGAGCCTGAAATTTTACTGCTTGACGAGCCATTAAGTGCGCTTGATAACGATATGCGAGTAAAGCTTCAGGATTATTTGTTGAAATTTCACGAGGAATTTGGCATGAGCGTGGTGCTTGTAAGTCATGACGTGGGTGAAATTTACAAGCTTTGCTCGAAAGTTTTCGTGCTTGAAAATGGCAAAATCATCTCAAGCGGAAGCAGTGCGGAGATATTTTTAAGACAAAGCGGTTCGCAAAAATTTGCATTTAGTGGTAAAGTTTTGGATATAAAGCGTCAAGATGCGATATTCGTGGTTTTGGTTTTGGTCGCAGGACAGCTTTGCGAAGTGGTTTTAAGTGACGCAGAGGCATTAAATTTAAAAGTCGCTGATGAGGTTATCGTAAGCGCGAAGGCTTTTGGTATAAATTTAAAAAAGGTAAAAGATGTTTGATATCGATTTTGAGCCGTTTGTTCTATCGCTTAAACTAGCCTTTGTTTCGACTATCATCCTCTTTTTTATCACGCTTCCACTCTCTTATGTGATGAGCAGGGTTAAATTTAAAACAAAACCACTCTTAGAAGGACTTGTATCGCTTCCGCTAGTGCTTCCGCCAAGTGTGTTGGGCTTTTATCTTTTGATATTTTTATCGCCTTATTCTCCGCTTGGAGGCTTTATCGAGCGTGTTTTTGATGTTAGACTTGTGTTTAACTTCACGGGGCTTGTTGTTGCTAGCTGTATCTACTCGCTTCCGTTTATGTTTTCGCCGCTTTATGCAGGCTTTAACAGCTTAAAGCCTAGTCTTTTTGAGGCAAGTTACTCCCTTGGCAAGGGTAAAATTTCAACGCTTTTTCATGTGGCTTTGCCAAATATAAAGCCAAATTTACTAACAGCTATCGTGGTTAGCTTTGCGCATACGATGGGCGAGTTTGGCGTGGTTTTGCTTATCGGTGGAAGCGTGCAGGGTGAAACAAAGGTCGCTAGTATAGCGATATTTGAGGCGGTTGAAATGCTTGATTATACAAAGGCGCATGTATACGCCGCGCTCATGTTGGCTGTTAGTTTTTGTGTGCTTTTTATGGTTTATTATTTAAATGCAAAACACGCTAAAATAGGCTATAATGGTTAAAATTTAAAGGATAGGTATGAGTAAATTTCCACAAAACATTACGCTAAAAACTCACCAAAATCAAGAATTTGAGCTTTCTAGATTCTGCGAGCTAAACGATTGTGTTTTGATCTTTTATCCAAAAATGGGTCAAAGTGGCAAGGCTCTTGAAGAGGAGTATAAAAACACAAACGGACTTGTGGGCTGCACACCTCAGGGCAAGGCGTATGAGTGCTTGAAGGATGAATTTGAGCTTTTAGGCTTTAGTCTTATCGGCATCGGAACACACGGCGCAGACGAACAGGCTAAATTTAAGAGCGAGATAGAGGCTAGTTATCTGTTTTTAAACGATGAAAATTTCATGCTAGAGGAGGCTTTAGGACTTAAAAGCTTCTACACTCCTGATGGTAAGAAATTTTACTTTCGCCAAACTTTTGTTATAAAAAATGGCGAGATAATAAGTCAAAAAATCGTAACAGACGTCGCAAACGACGCACAAACAACTCTTGAGTTCATCAAAAATTTAAACCGCTAATAGCTTCTTATAAATTTGGCTTTATAACCGTCGTCGTTGTTTGTTGTAAAGCCAAATACTCCAAGCAGGTAAAGTAAATTCAAATGTAAAAATTTTGTGTTAAAATATAAAAAGTAAAACAAAATTGCTTGGAGAACAATATGAGCTTTCAAAATCTGCCACAAGTTGATAAGATATTAAATTTAGAGCGCTTTCATGACGCCGTAAAACCGATACTAAGTGAAATTTCAAGAGAAATTTTAAATGAACAAAGGGAACTTTTAAGGCAGACTTCGTCTTGTCTAAGTAAAGATGAGATAATCGAAAAAATAGCACAAAAATACCGCGAATACGAACAAAGCGGCTTTGTAGGCGTTATAAACGCAACAGGTGTCGTTATACATACAAATTTAGGAAGAAGCGTTATAGATGAGCAAATTTACGACCGGGCAAAAGAGCTTGTTTGCTCTTATTCAAGCTTGGAATATAACTTAAATTTAGGCAAAAGAGGCAACCGCTACGACCACATAAGTCGCCTTTTATCGGCGCTTTTTAACAGCGAAGACGCGCTTATAGTAAATAACAACGCGAGTGCTGTTTTTTTGGTGCTTAACACGTTTGCAAAGGGTGGCGAAACGGTAGTTAGCAGAGGTGAATTAGTAGAGATAGGCGGAAGTTTTAGAGTGCCTGACGTGATGAGCGCTTCTGGAACTAGCCTAAAAGAGATCGGCACTACAAACAAAACAAAGCTGAGTGATTATGAAAATGCCTTAAACGAAAACACAAAAATGCTTTTAAAAGTCCATCGCTCAAATTTTGATATAGTGGGTTTTAGCGAAGATGTTGGCATAGATGAGATAGCTAGGATTGCACGCGAGAAAAATTTGCTTGATTATTACGATCTTGGAAGTGGATATGTGGGCGAGCTGCCTTATAATCTTGGCAAAAACGAACCAAATGTGAGTAAGGTCTTGCAAAGCGGAGTTAGTCTTGTGAGCTTTAGCGGGGATAAGCTTTTTGGCTCAGTTCAGTGCGGCGTGATCTTGGGTAAAAAGGAGCTTATCGCAAAACTTCGTAAAAACCAGCTTTTAAGAATGCTTCGCGTGGATAAAGTCATCATCTCTTTGCTTTGTGAAAGCATAAAGGCTTATATAAATAAAGAATTTACCCTAATCCCTACCGTAAATCAACTTTATAAAAGCACTCATGAGCTTGAAATTTTAGCAAATGTTATAAATAAAAGCTTGAAAAAAGAGCTTGAAATTTATCACACAAGTACCTTTGTGGGCGGCGGAACTATGCCAAATAAAAACATACCTAGCGTTGCTTTGTGTTTTGAGGGTGATGCCATGCAAAATGAGGCTAAATTTCGTGCTAAACGCGTGATAGGACGTATAGAAAATGATAAATTTATACTTGATCTTAGAAGTGTTTTAGATAAGGATGTTAATAGACTAATCAAAATAATAAACGAGGTAGCAAAATGAGCGTGATAATCGGCACCGCAGGACATATTGACCACGGTAAAACAGCTCTCATCAAGGCTTTAAACGGCTTTGAAGGCGATAGAATGAAGCAAGAAAAAGAGCGAGGTATCACGATAGATCTCAGCTTTTCAAATTTAAAAAGAGGCGATGAAAATATCGCTTTTATCGATGTTCCGGGACACGAAAACTTGGTTAAAACCATGATAAGTGGTGCGTTTGGCTTTGATGCGTGCTTGCTTGTAGTAGCTGCGAATGACGGTATAATGCCGCAAACCAAAGAACACATAAATGTCTTAAATTTACTTGGCGTA
Source organism: Campylobacter sp. 7477a (assembly GCF_014892335.1). NCBI lineage: Bacteria > Pseudomonadati > Campylobacterota > Epsilonproteobacteria > Campylobacterales > Campylobacteraceae > Campylobacter > Campylobacter sp. 7477a. The sequence goes on along the minus strand of NZ_JADBJH010000005.1, from coordinate 80,034 downwards.
AATTCCATTGTTGTTGCAATTAGCAAGAGTGATCTTGTAAGTAGGACCGAGCTTTTGGAACGTGAACATGAAATTCATGAGTATATAGCCGGGTTTAAAAATTTACAAATTCTTGAAGTTTTTCACACAAGCATAAAAGATGAAAATAGCATAAATGAACTTAGAAATTATCTCTTTAACATAAAGCCAAAAATTCGCCCCGTAGACGGTGTTTTTCGCTACTATATAGACCGTGTTTTTAGTATAAAAGGCGTTGGGTCTGTTGTAACAGGAAGTGTTATCGAAGGAAGCGTGCGTAAGAATGAAAAAGTCTTTAACTACGATCTTGGCAAAGAGCTTACGGTAAGAAGTGTGCAAGTGCATGATAGCTTTGTAGAGAGTGAGCAAGCTAGCAACCGTGTGGCGTTAAATTTAACGGGTGCAGAGCTAAGTGAGCTTAAAAAGGGACAGTTGTTAAGCAAAAAGGGCTTTTTTAGAGGATTTTTAGAGGCAGATGCTGTAGTTTTTAGCGAAAGTTTATCGCATAATGAAAATGTAACTTTTTGCGTAGGAAGCAAACAATGCGCCGCAAAAGCACTTATCTTAAGTAAAGAAAACGGAAGTATATTTGCTACATTTAAATTTGATAAAGAGATGTTTTTGAAATTTAATGAGCCGTTTGTTTTGATAGCAAATGCGCGTGTTATAGGTGGTGGACGTGTGTTAAACCCTATCAGCGAGCCTATGAAAAAGCAAGGTAAAGTTCTCTTTTTAAATGCTTTAAATAAATTTGACTTTAAAACCGCATTTGAAATTTTAAAAGATACGCATAAAAACGGCTTTGGTATCATAAGCGCATTTCAGCGCTTTGGACTAACACACGAAGAGGCGATAAATATCGCAAAGAGTTTAAAAAACGCATTTGTCGATGAGGCTATGTTAAATATCTATGATATATCGGCAATAGAGCGTGTAAAAGGCTTTACAAAATTTATCCTTGAGAAAAACCAATTTGCGATATTTTCTCCGGCTAGTATATCGCTTAAGCTCGGTTGGGCGAGCGAGAAGCTCGTGGTTACGGCTTTAAACGAGCTTGAAGAGGCTAGGCTTATAACAAAAAATGACGGTGTTTATACAAAAACAGGAGTTGATCTTAGTGAGTTAAAAGTCAGGCTAGAGGATGAAATTTATAAAATTTTAGATAGCGCCAAGCTTGCTCCCGATGCTCCTTATAATATTTACGATGAGCTTGAAGTCGATAGAGTAAGCGGTGATAACGCCTTAAAAAAACTGACCTCGCAAGGTCGTGTTGCACGTTTGGCGCATAATCTTTTTGTCACAACAAAAGCACTTGAAGAAGCTGAGGTTAAACTTAGAGATATAATCAAAGAGCAAGGTCTTGTTAATGTTCAAAATGCAAAAGATAGGCTAGGACTAAGCAGAAAATACATCATCGCATATCTTGAACATCTTGATCGTTCAAACGATATCATAAAAGATGGCATGAACCGCATGTTAAAGTCATGATTTAACTATTGTTTGAAAATATTTTTATATAATCGCAAGAAATCAATTTTAAGGATAGAAATGAAAAAGATAATACTTACAAGCGTTATTGCGGCAAGTTCGATGTTTGCTGTTACAAATGATCAAATTTTAGGTTTTTACAACCAAATCATCCCACAAGGAGTAAGCGCTGAGATAGTTTCTCGCGAAAAGCTTGAAAATCACCCCGACTTTGAAGGCGTTATTATAAAACTAAGCGACGGAAAAGTAAGCGAAAATGAGATAGTGTTTACTCAAGGCGATCTGCTTTTGCCCGACGTTCTTGACCTAAAGACAGGTAAAAGCTATAAAAACGACTTTAAAGAGAAGATGCTAGTTGGCAAACTTGCTGAAGTTTATAACTCTGAAAAGAGCGAAAATATCATAAAAATCGGCAACGATAGCAAAAAGCCTACAAAGGTTGTATTTAGTGATCCTGAGTGCCCTTACTGCAGAAATGAGCTTGCAAATATAGAGAAAGTCCTTGAAAAAGAAAATTTAAAAATCATCCTAACTCCTGTGCATGATAGAAGCGCGCTTGAGAAAAGTTATCTAGCTTATAAGGATACAAAAACAGCAAAAAGCGATAGCGAAAAGGTTAAAATCCTAAGAAAATACTTCGCCGAAAAATTTGAAGTTCCTGCAAAAAGCGTAACTGACGAGCAGGTTGCAAAAATGGACGAACTAAGGAAAAAATACTTAAGTGCAGGACTTAGAAGCGTTCCGTTTTATATAGACGAAGCAGCACTTACTAAAAAATAACACTCAAGCCTTGTTTTAAGGCTTGAAATTTAATTTTGCGGCGCGATTTAAAAAGATAAAAAGAGCTTTTTTCTCTTTTGCGCCGATCTTATAACTTATAAAATTTAAATACCACTTTATATCGTTTTGGCTAATTTCTCTTGTTTTTGCATATTGGGCTAATATATAGTTTGGAATTTTAACCTTTTGGCGTAAGAAATTCTTGGTAAGTTTTTCATACATCTTGCCATCTTTTCTATAGCAAAAACGAGCAAATACAAACGGCAGGTTGGTCTTTTTGTGCCATGCGCTAGCCATGTCGTGAAATTTATCTTCACCTTCGTTTAGATAGGCTTTTAGTGCACGATCCCCTATGATCACCTCGCCTTGTAGTCCTAAAACCTTACTTAGCATGTTTGAGCTAGCACTGGCATTGTCAAGGCTTGAGGTGCTATTTTTGCGCACTAAAACGCTTTTAACATCATTTTTGGCAACTATGCCTAGGTCTAGTTTTTTATAAATTTTTCTTCGGCTCTCTACGCTTGAGATCACAGCTGCATCTATGCGGTTCTTACGAAGTGCCAAGTTTAGCTTACTTGGCACACCTTTTTTAAATTCTATACTTTTTTTTACGTAGCTCTTAAGCGGGCTACGTTTTAAAAAGACATGAAATGGTAGTAAATTAAGATAGTCGATCTTGCCAAATATCAAATTCTACTCTTCCTCTTCGTCTATTTCATTTTTGAGTAGTTTTATGTATTTTTGCGCTAAAAATCCAAATTTCTCACTATCTATATTCGATAAAACATCATCGACGATAAAGACTTTATTAAACACCATGCCGCAGTAATTCGCGGTTAGGTTAAGAGGTAATAAAATTTCTTCTACCGAGTGTTTTATGCTGCCTTCTCTTGAGTATTTGTCTATCGAACTTCCCGTGCTTACGACGATTTGAAGCTCTTTGCCTACAAGAGCGTTGCCGTCAGAACCATAAGCCCAGCCGTGAGTGAAAATTTCGTCAATATATGCTTTTAAAAGAGGCGGAACACTAAACCAAAACATAGGAAACTGAAGCACAATACGATCCGCTTCCTCTATTAAAGAGTGCTCAAGGGCAACATCAAAATTTCTGGTATTAGTGCCGTAGATATCCTCAAGATGACGAATTTTTACGTCAGGCACCTCTTTTGCTGCATTTAGTAGAAATTTATTGGCTTTTGAATTTTCAAAATACGGGTGTGAAGCTATGATAAGTGTTTTCATTGCACTCTCCTTTTGTGGTTTTAGTAATTATACAGTGAATTTAAACTTAAACACCTTAAATTCGAGCGGTTGGTAATATTTGGTAGGTTTTAGTAAGATATTGAGTTTGTAAATTTAAAGCTTTCTGATTTATAAAAAACGAAAAGCTTTAAATTTTTAATTACGAAAGTGTGTTAAATACTCTATCTCCGGCATCGCCAAGCCCAGGAACTATGTAGTTTTTCTCGTTTAATCTCTCGTCAATTGCAGCCGTATAAACCTCGACGTCAGGATAAATTTCATTAAAACGAGCTAAGCCCTCGGGAGCCGCTATGATGGATATAAATTTTATATTTTTTACACCCTTATCTTTTAGAAATTTGACAGCATCTATCGCTGTGCCACCTGTGGCAAACATCGGATCTATGATAATAGCCATGCGTGAAGATGCGTCAGGCGGAAGCTTTGCGTAGAAGAATTCGGCTTGCGCGGTTTCTTCGTTTCTTTGAAATCCCAAAAAACCTACCGCAGCATCCGGGATGATGGTAAATACGCTATCAAGCATGCCAAGTGCTGCACGCAAGATAGGGCATATCATGATCTTAGTGGCTAGTTTTTTAGCTTTTGTCTTTGCAACCGGTGTTTGCACCTCGATCTCGCGTAAAGCAAGATCTCTTGTTGCTTCAAAGATCATTAGGTGGCTAATCTCATCAACTATCATACGAAATTGAAATGGTTCAGTTTTTTTATCTCGTAATATTGATAGTTTGTGCTCGATTAGCGGGTGAGATATAAGTTTGATGTTATTTTTATCTATTTGATGAGCCATTTGCTTTCCTTATTTGGTTTTTACGGAGCTTTTACGCCCCGTAAAATTTACATTAAAATATACCTTCTGCAAGTTTTTTAGTATAAGCTTTTACGTCAAAGTCTTTAACTCTTGCTACTCCGTCATTTACGGCAGCTTGTGCTACTGCTGGAGCAACGGCTGTTAAAACGCGCTTATCAAAAGGTTTTGGTATGATGTAGTCTCTACCAAATTTTAGCTCTTTTACACCAAATGCAGCGCAAACATCAGCAGGAACAGGCTCTTTTGCTAGATTAGCAAGTGCTTTTGCGGCTGCCATTTTCATGTTTTCGGTGATCTTTTTAGCTCTCACGTCAAGCGCGCCACGGAAGATAAATGGAAAGCCAAGGACATTGTTTACTTGGTTTGGATAGTCGCTTCTTCCTGTTCCCATCATGACATCACTTCTAACCTCTGCAACTTCTTCAGGGAAAATTTCAGGAGTAGGGTTGGCAAGAGCAAATATTATCGGCTCTGCATTCATAGAGGCAACCATCTCTTTTGTAAGTACGCCCGGTTTTGATAGACCTAAAAACATATCAGCGCCTCTCATTGCATCCGCAAGTGTTCTGTCGTCAGTTTTTAGTGCAAACTCTATCTTTTCAGGAGTTAGATCGGTTCTTTCGCTATGGATAACACCCTTGCTATCACACATTACGATATGCTTTGCGCCAAGAGCTTTATACATTTTAGCGCAAGCTATTCCTGCGGCTCCGGCACCGCTAACTACGATCTTGATTTTAGAAATATCTTTGCCTGAAATTTCCATAGCATTTATCATGCCTGCACTTGTTATCATCGCGGTTCCGTGTTGATCGTCGTGCATTACAGGGATATCAACCGCTTCTTGAAGTTTACGCTCTATCTCAAAACATTTTGGAGCGCGAATGTCTTCTAAATTTATACCGCCAAATGTCGGTGAAAGTGCTTTACAAATCTCGACGATTTTATCCGGATCGTTTTCATCAAGCTCGATATCAAAAGCATCGACATTTGCAAATTTTTTAAATAAAACAGCTTTACCTTCCATTACAGGCTTGCCTGCTACTGCTCCTATGTCACCAAGACCAAGAACTGCTGTTCCATCTGTGATAACGGCTACAAGGTTGCCTTTGTTTGTGTATTTGTAAGCTAATTCGTTATCAGCTTCTATCTCGCGGCATGGCTCGGCAACACCCGGTGTGTATGCCATAGATAGATCGCGTGCGCTTTCGCAAGGTGTCTTAACGCTAATAGCGATCTTACCGCCTAAGTGGTATGCTAATGCTTCTTCTTTTGTAACTTTACTCATTTTTTCTCCTTAATTTAAAATTTTTGTTATTCTGTTTTTTGTTTCGGTACTTCCAAGCACTTCTAATACTTCAAATATACCGGGACTCACGCTATTACCTGTTAGTGCCACTCTAAGTGCTTGTGCTAGGTCTTTTAGTTTTACCTCGTTAGCTTGCAAGAACTCGTTTGTTAGCGTTTCATAGCCTTTTGCGTCTAAATTTAATGTCAAAATTTCACTAAATTTAGCCAGTATCTCTTTTGTTTGCACGGTTATAAATTTATCATAAGCTTTTTGATCATATTCTGTTGGTGCATTTATGATAGAATTCGCCGCTTTTGACATGTCTATTAGGGTTTTTGAACGCTCTCTTAGGATGTTTAGCAACAATTCGCCTTTTGCGTGAGAGTTAAAATCAACGCCAAATTCTTTCATTTCTTTAGCTAAGCGCTCGTAAGGCAATGTCTTAATATAATGCGCGTTTAGCCAGTCAAGTTTTTGGGCGTTATATGTGCTTGATGATTTATTTATATTATGCGGATCGAAAAATTTAAGCATATCGTCCATGTTAAAAATTTCATCATCGCCGTGACTCCAACCAAGACGCACAAGGAAATTTAAAAGCGCTTCAGGCAGATAACCCATGTGTTTGTATTCCATTACGTCGGTTGCACCGTGGCGCTTGCTTAGTTTTTTGCCGTCTTCTCCGTTTATCATAGCTACATGGAAAAATTCCGGTTTTTTAAAGCCAAGAGCGTCGTAAAGAACGATTTGTTTTGGTGTATTTGAAAGGTGATCATCGCCGCGTATAACGTGAGTTACACCCATTAAAGCATCATCTATGACAACTGTAAAATTATATGTTGGCGTGCCGTCGCTTCTGGCGATGATAAAGTCGTCAAGTATGTCTTCGACTTTAAATTTCACCTCTCCTTTGATGCCGTCTTTTATAACTATTTCTCCCTCCATAGGAGCTTTTATGCGAATAACAGGCTCAATTCCGGCGGGTGGAGTTCCTGTAAAGTCGCGGTAGCGGTTGTCGTATTTTGGGCGTTCTTTACGAGCTTCTTGCTGGGCGCGTAGCTCATCAAGTTCTTCCTTGCTCATATAGCATTTATACGCCTTGCCTTCATCAAGTAGCTTTTTAACATACTCCTTGTATACATCAAAGCGCTTTGACTGATATGTAACCTCGCCGTCATAATCAAGCCCACACCAGTCAAACGCCTCGCGTATGGCGATCGTTGCTTCTTCGGAGTTGCGTTTTAGGTCGGTATCTTCTATGCGAAGTAAAAATTTACCACCGTTAGCTCTGGCATACAAATAACTATAAAGCGCCGTTCGAAGACCACCGATATGCAAATACCCTGTCGGAGAGGGCGCAAATCTAGTAACTATCATCGTTTTACCTTAAAAAATTTTTATGTTATAATTGGATAAAATTATATTTATTAATTACTTAAACAAAGGTTTTGTCATGTTTAAAAGAGCTATTTTTGCTTCTTTAGTGTGTGGAATTTGCCTAAATGCGCAGATGGTTAACGGTATCGCAGCTATCGTAGAAAACGAGCCGATAACGCTCTTTGAAGTTTATAAGATAAAAGAGCAGTTTAATACCGATGAAAGACAGGCTTTAAATTTACTTATTAGAGACCGTTTGGAGCAAGCAGAGATAAAAAATTTATCAATTAGCGCCTCGGCATTTGAGATAAAAGAGAGAATCGACGCTATTATCGCTCAAAACAAAATGACAAATTCGCAATTTTTAAACTCACTTGCTGCAGAAGGCATAAGCTATAGCGACTTTAAAAATGATATAGAAAAGAAGCTTTTACAAGAAAAGCTTTATAAGCGCATATCTTCTGAAGTAGGTAAAAATTTAACACCTGAGCAAGCAAGAGCGTATTATGAGGCAAATAAACATCAATTTAGCGTATTTCAAAATGCAGAAGTTACGATATTTAGAGCAAATAGCGAAAAACAACTGCAAGATCAGCAAAGCAGCAAAAAGACACTAAAAGGCGTAGAGGCACAAAAAATTTCTTTTGATTACTCAAGGATAGATCCGCGCTTAGCAGCAATAATCGCCAATACACAAGTTGGTCAATATACTCAAATTTTAGCCAGACAAGGTGGCTTTGACATGTTTTTGGTTGAAAACAAAATCGGCGAATACACTCCAAGCTTTGAGCAAATTCAAGAGCAGATCATGAACTCTCTCTACGAGTCTGAACAACAAAAAGTTATGCAAGACTACTTTGAAAAACTTCGCGCAAAAGCAAAAATCAATATAATCAGATAAATTTTTTATGGGCTAAATTCAAATTTAGCCCATAAGTGACATATTAATGTCTTGAAAGATAGTTTGTGTCGTAGTTGTTGTTTATGAAGTCTGGGTTATCCATCATTGCGATGTGGAAATCACGAGTTGTTTTTATCCCTTGGATAACAAGTTGCTCAAGCGCTACTTTCATCTTATGGATGGCTCTATTTCTATCCTCATCCCAAACTATAAGCTTGCCTATCATACTGTCATAAAACGGCGGTATAGAGTAGTCTTGATAGATATGACTATCCATGCGCACATTGCGTCCACCTGGGCAGACGTATTTTGTGATCTTGCCTGGACATGGAGTAAAGCTGTTTGGATCTTCGGCTGTTATACGGCATTCGATCGCATGACCTCTTAACTGTATGCTGTCTTGGCTAGGTAGTGCCTCGCCTTGCGCTACTCTTATCATCCATTCAATAATATCAAGTCCGCTTACCATCTCACTTACGCAGTGTTCAACTTGCAAGCGTGTGTTCATTTCGATAAAGTAAAAATTCAAATTTTTATCTACTAAAAATTCAAACGTTCCCGCACCCTCGTATCCTATCGCTTTTGCTGCGCGAATGGCGGTTTCGTGAAGTTTTTTTCGTATCTCGTCGCTAAGTAAGATCGCGGGGCTTTCTTCTATTAGCTTTTGATGGCGGCGTTGCATAGAGCAGTCGCGCTCGCCGATGTGTAGGACATTACCATGGCTATCGCCGATGATCTGAACTTCAATGTGGCGTGGATTTAGGATGTATTTTTCCATATACATCGTTCCATCACCAAATGCACTCATTGCCTCGCTTTCGGCAGACCAAAATGCCTTTTCAAGATCTTCTTCTTTTTCGACCACGCGCATTCCGCGACCACCACCGCCCGCAGCTGCTTTTAGTATAACAGGATAGCCGATCTTTTTAGCTAAATCTTTGGCAAATTTTATATCTTTGATAGCACCGTCAGATCCAGGGATAACAGGCACGCCTGCGCGTTGCATCATCTGTTTTGCTTTACTTTTATCACTCATTAAGGCCATAGCCTCAACGCTTGGTCCTATAAATTTTATTTTATGATGTGAGCAAATTTCAACGAAATTTTGGTTTTCACTTAAGAAGCCATATCCAGGAAATATCGCGTCTGCTCCGCTAATTTCGGCAGCTGAAATAATCGCAGGTATGTTTAAATAGCTGTCGCTTGATCGAGGTGCACCGATGCAAATTGAAGCATCTGCGTATTTAACATAAAGTGCGTCTTGATCGGCGGTTGAGTGAACCACGATCGCCTCTTTGCCCATCTCCTTTATCGTTCGCAAAGCTCTGAGTGCGATTTCGCCTCGGTTTGCGATTAAAACTTTTTTGATTTGCATTAAATCTTCTCCACGCCAAATAACGGCATAGCAAATTCGACAGGCTGTCCGTCTGCAACAAGTGCTTCTGTTATTTGACAATCAAATTCAGCCTCTATCTCATTCATGATCTTCATTGCTTCGATTATACCGATGACATCACCTTTGCGAACTCTTTGTCCGACTTTTACAAATGGAGCTGCGCCTGGACTTGGAGCTGCGTAAAATGTACCTACCATAGGTGAATTTATCGTATTTTTAGGTGTATTAGATGTTTTTACTTCAGAGCTTACTACAACATTTACCGGAGTTGGAGCCGGAGCTATTGGAGCAGGGGTTGGCTTAGGTAGTTCGCAGCAGTCTGCAAATTTCTCAAGTTCGATCTCGAAATCCCCATCTTTTATCTTGATCTTATTCATATCCATTTCGTTGAAAAATTCAATTAATTCCTTGATGTCTTCTTTTTTCATAAAATTCTCCTAAAAATTTTAAATAATTTATATTGTATCAAAATTTTACTAATAAACAGCCAAATTACTTTCGGCGGCTGTTTAAAAAATTTATTATGCCAAACATTATAATGCTTAAAATTACCAAAATAAGGCTTAGGATTAACGCTTGCTCATTCTCGCCGTCATACACAGCGTTAAATATCGCAAGTGAAACGGTATCTGTTTTACCGACAATGTTTCCGCCTAGCATTAGCGTTATGCCAACCTCTCCAAGTCCGCGTGCAAGAGCTAAGATAAGAGCAGCTAAAACGCTTTTAAAAATATTTGGAAACATTACAAAAAGGGCGATCTGGGCTCTGTTTTTACCAAGGCTTTGTGCGGCTTCGATGAGAGTTTTGGGAAAGTTTTCAAGTGCGGCTGCAACGGGCTTTACAAATAACGGCAATCCAGCCAAAAAAGAAGCCAAGATAAGGGCATTAAAGCTAAAGGCGATCTCTAAATTTAGAGCTTTTCCGATGATCCCGTTTCGTCCAAGTAGATAAAGCAGCAAAAACCCAGTTGCAATAGGAGGGAAAATAAGCGGAAACATGACTATCGTTTCAAAAAAGGCTTTAAATTTACCATTGTAAAATGCCAACAAATAAGCGATTGGTGTGCCTATAAGGATAAAAAGCAAAAAGCTTGTCCCAAGCGTTTTGGTGCTTAAGATAAGCGGATGGATAAGCCAATTTAGCTCGTTCAAATTTAACTACTTAAGTCCGAATTTGGCAAAAATTTCTTTAGAACGATCGCTTTTTAGTTCGTTTATAAATTTCTCACACAGGGCATTGTTCTTGCAAGCTTTTAGCTTTGCGGCAGAGATATAAACATAATTATAAAGACTTTCGTTAATGTAAATAATCGAGCCAAATTCGTCCTTTCTGGCTTTTGCTTCAGTTGAGTTGATAAAACCTGCATCAACTTCGTTGTTGATCACGTAAGCAACTACTTGCGGCACACCTGCAACGGGTAAGATTTTAGCGCTAAGATTGTTCTTTAAATTCGCGTTTTGTAAAAACTCGGTTGCACGAATTCCATAAATAGCCTTTTTGGGGTCAGGCATGGCGATACGGTTTAAATTTTTAAGATCGTTAACGTCTTTTATAGTCTTGTTTTTGGGAGTTACAAGCACCAAAGCACCTTTTCCGATACGCTCATATCCTTTGATATCAAGGTCGGTTTTGTTTAAAAATGCCTCGTCGCCAACGATTATCGCCATCTTACCTTCCTTGGCTTGGATAGCTATCTGTCCTAAATTTGCAAAGGCACCGTCGATGTTTGCGCCTTCTTTTTTAAGATTATCTATCACGGCGCTAATTGGCTTTTTATATCCACCACCGGCGCCTACTAGCAAGCTATCGGCACTTAGCATAAAAACCGTAGTAAATAACAAAAGAACTATCTTTTTCATCATCTATCCTTTTAAATTTAATGTTGGCAAATGATATTAAATATATTCTTATATATTTATAAAAGATATTTTTTTATATTTAGCTACTTTTCTTGTCTGATTTTACTTACTGTTTTGCCACCTATTGCGTAGTTGTCGGTCGAAATTTCGTCTATGGTAACGACACATGTTTTTTCGCCTCGACCTACGACTTCTACGAAGCTATCGGTTAGCTTTTTAGCCAAAGCCTCCTTTTGTCCTACGCTTAGTCCGCCGTCCTCTTTTGTCATTGTTACTTTTATGATAGGCATTTTCACTCCTTTTAAATTTCAGTCTATTTTAGCTAAAATTTGGTCTAAAATTTAAAAGGATGAAAAATGGGTTTAAAAAGCGATAAATGGATACGAGAAAAGAGCTTAAACGAAAAAATGATAGTGCCTTTTGCAGAAGAACAAGTAGGCAAGGGCGTAGTAAGCTATGGTGTGTCAAGCTATGGCTATGACATCAGGGTCGGAAACGAGTTTAAAATTTTTACAAATATCGGCGGAACGGTAGTCGATCCAAAGAATTTTGATGAGAAAAACGTGGTGGATTTTGTGGGCGATGTTTGTATTGTGCCGCCGAATTCATTTGCACTAGCTAGAACGGTTGAGTATTTCAATATGCCTGATAACGTGCTGGCAATTTGTCTGGGTAAAAGCACATATGCAAGATGCGGTATCATCGTAAACGTAACGCCGTTTGAGCCGGGATTTAAGGGACACATAACGATAGAGATCTCAAACACGACGCCGCTTCCTGCTAAAATTTATGCAAATGAAGGTATCGCGCAGGTGCTCTTTATCGAGGGTGATGAGCCATGTGAGGTAACTTATGCGGATAAAAAAGGCAAGTATCAAGCACAGGAGGGGATAACACTTCCTAGAATATTAAAGTAGCTTGTCTCGCTTTGTTATACTTTGTTGAAATTTAAAAATCAATACTCACGTATTACATATACACTCCGTTTGATTTTTAAATTTCGCCTAGTCTAACTTTGCGATACTTCGCGTTTTACGTTTTCTTTATCTTTATTAAATACTTCGCAATCTCTCTGTTATTGTTTTTCTTGTTATTAAATTTGGTATATTTTTTGCTTAAATTTTAAAAATAATATAAAAAGGCGAACTGTTTTTTGCAAGACAAGGCGAAAATGAGCAAAGCAAGGGAGTTGTCATATAGGTAATGACCGCAGATGAGCGAATTTTCAACGCAGTATAGCGGAAAATAGAAGCCACAAATAAGGATAAAGACGATGTTTAACGGCAAAAACATTTTGATCACCGGTGGAACGGGAAGTTTTGGTAAAAAATACACAGAAATCCTACTTAAGAAATTTAATCCAAAACGTCTCATCATATACTCTCGCGATGAACTAAAACAATACGAGATGGCTCAGGTTTTTAATGCTGCAGCGATGCGTTACTTCATCGGAGATGTAAGAGATGAGAAAAGATTAAAAACTGCCATGAACGGCGTTGATTATGTAATACACGCGGCTGCTATGAAGCATGTGCCGATCGCAGAATACAATCCTATGGAGTGCATAAAAACTAATATAAACGGTGCGCAAAACGTCATTGATGCGGCGTTTGAGTGCGGAGTTGATAAAGTCATTGCACTGTCAACCGACAAGGCCTGCAACCCTGTAAATTTATATGGTGCTACAAAGTTAGCTAGCGATAAACTTTTTGTTGCGGCAAACAACATCGCAGGTAGTAAAAAAACTCGCTTTAGTGTCGTAAGATACGGCAATGTCGTTGGCTCTCGCGGATCGGTGGTGCCACTGTTTAAACGCTTGATAGCAGAGGGCGCAAAAGAGCTTCCGATAACGCATGCTGATATGACGCGATTTTGGATAACGTTAGAGCAAGGCGTAAATTTCGTGCTTAAGAATTTTGAGCGAATGAAAGGCGGAGAGATCTTCATCCCTAAAATTCCATCCATGACCATGATGGATCTAGCTCGTGCTTTAGCGCCAGAACTTGGCATAAAGATCATAGGGATACGTCCTGGTGAAAAGATGCATGAAGTGATGGTTGGCAAAGATGATGCGCACTTGACTTACGAATTTGACGATCATTATGTGATTAGCCCGTCGATCCAATTTACTACGGCTCAAAATTTTGCGGTAAATTCTATCGGTGAAAAAGGCAAGCCGGTCGAAAAAGAATTTGAATATAGTTCGGATAAGAACAAAATTTGGCTTGACAGAAACGATCTTTTGGATATGATAGGCTGATAGTTTTAGAGACGATTTCTCGTCTCTTTTGTTTGTTTTTATAGATCTTCTTTGCTGAATCGGAAAATATCCTTTGGTTTGCCTATCTCGTTTTTGGTAATAAGACCACGCTTTTTAAGCTCTTTTACTAGGTTTTCTGATGCTTTTTGGGTTGTTTGTATATCAGCGTTTAGCCCACCTGCGGCTGAGAATAGCCAATACTTGTGTATCTCAACCCAGTCGATTAGCTTTTTAGTCTTTTCAAGTGCGGTATCGCTTGGAGCGACTGAAATTTTAGCAAGTTCCAACTCTTGGAAATATACCGACATTGTAATGATGGCGTCAGAATATCTGCCGACTGATTTTTTAGTTAGTAAATTTTTAATTTTATCTATTTTGTCGGAAATATTAATTAGCTGCGGAAACATATCCTCAGAAATTTTTCCTCCTTCTTTTAGTTTGGTTATCTTATCTATTTGTGGGACAATAGATAAAAAGAGCTTTTCTATCTTATCCTGTGTCGAGCTTAGAACTTTAACTTTTTTAGTAAGAAAGCTATATGCTTTTATAAGTGCAGCGTTTATTTTTGCCTCACTTGGTTTGGTAATATTTGGTAACATTTTAGGCTTTTTGCCTTCACATAATTCACTCATAACTTCTAAAAATGGACGCTCTATAGCCCCTTCTATCCTTGCTCCACCTTCGGTGCAGTTGTAACTTTTGATATCGTTTAGCATGGACTGAGTGATATCTGCTTCAAATTGATTTTTAAATTTATCCCAGATGTATGTTGTTCTTACTTCACCTTTGCCACCATAAGCCGGTACATATAAAAATTCATCTGCTTGAGCAAAGGCATGTCCTGTGGCATGAGACTTGCCGTCCGGTGCAAAAGCTAGGTCTTGACCGATAAGCACGATATTTTTATGTCCTAGTGCGTAGGCTATTTGATATGCTTGGTTTGCGGTGCTGTGCCCAACACCTACGTAGCCGTATTTGTCTAGTTTAAATGCCCTTTCTGTTGGGTGTGGACGCATGGTGAGAACAAGGCAACGAGGCAAGATGTTTTTGATGGTTTGTTCGTGAGTAAGTGAAGCTACGATGAAGTATATATCTTCGTCTATCTTTTTGTTTTTGTGCTCAAAAAAAGTAGATGTGGCGCTAACTCGCTCTATTGATGTAACATAGTCGGGTTTAATGCCATGTTTTAGAAGTATCGGATATGATGCATCAAGGCTTATAACTGTAACATATGTGGCAAATTTTTTAAGTGTATCTAACTGTTTATCAAGACTTGGTCCCGTGGATACAATTACTGCGGTATCCATAAGTTTATGACGCTTTTTAATTAGATCAGCATAAGCATAGTTAGTTATCATTGTCGGTAAATTTTTGACATGATAAGAAATGCCTGTTAGCATATCATCTATGCTATTACCTTGACTAACTACGGTTTGAGAAATAGCTTTTGAAAATTCCTTGTTTATTCTTATGATATCCTCTTCAAATTTATCGTAAAAATGTGTGTGTATTTGCAGTGTATAGGTTTTAGCATACATTAGAAATTCATTTTTTGCCACGATGTAGTAAAGCTGTGTATATGTGGCAAATTTTGAATAAAAAAGTGTAAGTCTTTGACTAGCCAGCTCCTCTGAAAGATCAACTAAATTTAAAACCGAGTATATAATTTCAATTTCCGGCTCTAGCACTACTATGCGTTTATGTGTCGGGTTAAAAAGTAGTGCTTTATAAAGTATGCCGTTGCCAAGCCCATAGAAGTATAGTATAGGATAGCGCTTGTATTGATTCTCTATCTCTTGAAGCATATTGTTTATATCGCTGACAGGCTTTTCATAAATATACTCGAACGTTTGTCTGTCTATAAGATTGATGTCTATAGGGTCTTTGCCGATAAAAATTTCATATTTATCTTGTTCGGTCATAGCCCAAAGTCTGGCAGCTAGCACCTCATCTTGTTGAAAGAGGGCTTGTAAGTTTTTTTTAAATATCGGATTTGATATATCTTGCTCGCTCATCTGTTCTTTTTGAGAAGTTTCCAAAGTGTTTATTCTTGGATTTTTTAATGTAAAATTCTTTGTCTTGTTAGCCATTTTTCTATCCTTTAGGTTGTCTTTTGAAATTTAGACCGATTTGGTGGTTAAAAATCCTCTTTTGTTATTTTGTCTGCAAATTCTATATCGCGTTTGGCTGTTTTGCCTATTAGATCAGCCTTAAATTTAGGGTGCAAGCCGTATCCGGGGCGGACGCTTCTTATGTTTTGCTCCGTGAATTTTTCGCCTTTTTTTATGTCCGCACTTGCGTATAGTGAGCGGGCGAATTTGTGGTTTTTTATCTCTTTTTGATTTAGCTCAAATTTTGCTTCGCCCAATAGTGCTTCGGCATCTCTTACCGCTTTTACCATCTCACTAAATTCTCTTTCATCAAGGCTAAACGCCTCATCGACACTTCGCACGCTTTTATCTAAGATAAAGTGCTTTTCGATTATGCGTGCGCCAAGGCTAACGGCAACCACGGGCGCAACGATACCAAGCGTGTGATCGGAGAAGCCAACTTCTGCGCTAAATTTATTTCTCATCGCCGCAATTGTTTGTAAATTCATCTCATTTAGTGGTGCGGGATAGCTTGAGGTGCATTTTAAAAGCGCGACATCATGGTTGTTTTCTACTTTGCAAGCGTATACCGCAGCGTAAATTTCATCTTCGGTGATTATGCCTGTTGAGATTATCATTGGCTTGTTTTTGCTCGCCACGTAGCGGATAAATTCAGGATCGTTCGCTTCAAAGCTTGCGATCTTGTATGCTGGCGGGTTAAACTGCTCTAAAAAGTCCACATCATCTTTGCAAAACGGGCTTGAAAAGCAGATGAGTCCCTCTTCGTGCGCGACTCTAAAAAGCTCTGCGTGCCACTCTCTTGGAGTTAGCGCTTCTTGGTAGAGTTCATATAAATTCGCCCCGTCCCAAAGTCCGCCACGTATCATAAAGTCTTCCTTGCGTGAGTTTAGCGTAAGACTATCTGGAGTGTATGTCTGAAGCTTGATGGCGTTTGCTCCTGCACGTTTTGCCGCTTTTATGGTTTTAATCGCGGTTTCTAAACTTCCAGAGTGGTTTGCGGAAAGTTCGGCGATGATAAAGACATTTTTGCTTGTGTCAAAATTTGCTATTTTCATAAATTATCCAAATGTTTTCTTTATAAATTTCTAATATCAAAACCAGGCCCTTATCAACCAAATATGATATGACGTGACACGGCTTTTAATGCACGTTTAGTCATAAAACTTCCATCGCTGCTTATCACTATGGCTTGCGTGATATCTTGCATAAAAGCCCTTTTAAATTTAGCCATATTATAGCAGGTTTGCGTTTAAAAATAGTCTTGCGATGTTTAAGCTTTGTATGATTTATAATTTTTTGTATTTTTACGCTATTTCTTTTTATAAATACAAATGTGACTTTGTTGCAGACAGAAGATAGATTACTAACTATAATTCGAAACTTAAAATATAAAATTACAATTCTATTTTAAAGGAGATTAATATGAGAAAGTTACTTTCTTTTGTTTTAGGTGCATTTTTAATGCTTAACCTTGTGAGCACTAACGCATTTGCGGACGCCGCCAAAGGTCAAAAATACTACCTTAAATTCATGAAACCTGCCACAGGTATGAATGGTGCCGAGTTTGCTCGTCTTCAAACGCAAGCAGGCTGGCAAGAGCTTTTTGAGGGCGATGCGACTAAGTTTGTAGAAAAATACTCAAAAGAGTATCCAGCTTTGCAAGATTTTCTAAAAAGTGACAAATTTCCAAAGTCTATGACCCATATTAAGGATTTTTGTATTGAATACGCCGTTGATAGCGGTAAAGTCCCTTCTTGCTAACACCATAAGGAGATAAAATGAAATTCATCCATCCGTTACTTTTGGGAGCGGTATTTTCTGTATCTTTCGCGCAAAGCGATACAGACGCGCTCAAGACTTTAGAGCTCCAAGTAAAACAGCTTCAAGCGCAGATAGAAGCTCTAAAGGCAAATCAAGACAAGATTAGTACTTTGCAAGCATCTTTATCAAATTCTACTATGGGTGATGGTAAAGAGGTTAGTGTTACGAAAAATGCCGATGATATAACGTTACTAAAAAAACAAGTAGGCGATATCAAAAAACATACGGCAGGAGATAATGTCAAATGGGATATCGACTTTAGAACAGCTTACGATAATCTCGACTACAAGATAAATGGTGTAGGAGATAAGCATAACGGAGTTTGGACAAACAAGCTAATACTGGGAATGTCGGCTTCTCCGATAGATAACTTAGTGTTTAGAGGGGCGTTGGGTGCTTATAAAATTTATGGGCAAAATAACGTGGCTCAAAATTCATATTTTCAGAATTTTGACTGGTATGGTACTCAAAAACCAAGCGATAATGCCATTCGTTTAAGAGAGGCGTATTTTTTATATATGAACGAAGTCGGGGATATGCCTTATACGGTTAGCTTTGGAAGGCGCCCGTCAACGGATGGTTTTTTAACAAATTTACGTGCCGATAATGCTGAGCCAAAATCTCCTATAGGGCATAATATCAATATGGAATTTGACGGCGCTAGCTTTAAATTTGATCTTGATAAGATAACCGGTATCCCCGGCTTTTATGCGAAATTGTGTCTAGGTAGAGGTTTTTCGGATACCACGGGTGCATACTCTATGAACATGAGCACTATGGGCTTTAATCCTGGCTATATCAATGCAGACCAAAATCCAAACATGGACTTAGCAGGCTTGATCTTACAGCTTTATGATAACGGACAGTATAAACTCATGGGTAATTACTTCATAGCTAAGAATTTGATGGATATGGATATTACCGGCATGGGTCTTACTGGTCCAAACTTTAAATTTAGTGATGTCGGCGACATGAGTGGCGGTGCGCTATCTCTTCAAGTAAATGGCATAGGCGATGGCTGGAGCGACTTTTTAGATGATACGATATTTTTCGCATCTTATGCGTTTAGCAAAACAGACCCTAACTCAAATAAACTAGGCGCTATAACTCCTATGGGAACCATAAGTCCGATGTCTGGGATGTTGGGATCACAAGATAGTAAATTTGGCTCATCTATATATCTAGGTTTACAAACTCCCGGAATTTTTGAAGGTGATCGCTTTGGCTTAGAGTATAACCGCGGAAGTAAATACTGGAGAAGCTTTACTTACGGCGAAGATACTTTGATAGGCTCTAAGCTTGCAGCTAGAGGTAATGCGTATGAGGCATATTACACAAAACCGATCGCAGGCAAAAACCTGGTCGCAGGGCTTAGTTATGCTTACATAGACTATGACTACACCGGTAGCGACACATTTTTTGGATGGACGGGAACGCCTATGGATGTAGATAAAACTCCTGGAGCTGTAAAAAGTGCACAACAAGTTCGTTTGAGCTTAAGATATAGGTATTAAACAAGCGACGGCTACCAAATGCGCTAGCTCGTTTTGATCAGAGCATATGAGTTTATGTGGTAAATTTACGCCAAATTTAAATATAGCGACATATAGCTCATTTGCTCATTTTTATCATAAATTTCAAAGCCAAATTTGCGGTATAGATTGGTCGCCTTTTCATTTTCGTTGTAAGCGCACGATTTTAGCTCTTTGATTTTAAGTGCTTTAGTGGCATAGTCTATGATGGTTTGCATTAAAATTTGACCCTTGCCTTTAAGCTTGGGGTTGGCGTAAATTCCAAATTCGCAAGAGTCTTTTGTGATATCTATGAAATCTATCACGCCGATATAAATTTCACCCTCTTTTACCAAAAAATACCGCTTATCCCCGCGTTCTTTTAAGCTTTCTATAAATTTCAAATGTTCCTCTTGGCTAACGCTTCTGTTTTTCATAAATTTAGCCACTCGCTCATCGTTTCGCCAAGCTAGGATCATCATCCTTTCTTGCTCATTTAGATCGGTAAAATTTATCAGGCTAATTTCTTGCATATCTCTTCTCCGCTAAAAGCTTTAAAGCCTTTTTTAACGAGCCATTTGTAGATCTCATCTTGATTTTGGGCGACCTTTACGGCGCTAAATTTTGCGCCCAAAACTAAGGCCTCATTGACAAAAGAGCTTGCCGAAATTATTAGTTCATGGCTTTCATTCATAAACCTTGCGATCTGCTTTGAATTTATAAAAAGGCTTAAATTTGAGTTTTTTTTAGCTAGCTCTTTAAGTGCGTTTAAATTTGGATTTGCAGATGTCGTGATAACGGCGATTTTATGTCCTTTATTAAGCAAAATTTGAGCAGTTTTAAAACTAAGATCCATCACGTCGCTTCCACCAAATGCGATGAAAAAGTCAAATTTTTTCTCACGTTTTATTTCACGCTCTTTGTAGAACTCATCACGAACAAGCATAAAATTTTCACCGCAACAAATTTCACACTCCTTTGGCACGAGAGCTTCGTATTTTTGGGGGTCGGCAAAAGTATTAACATTTAGTAAAATATCGCAAAAATGCTCCTTGTACTCATCGTCAAAGCTTAAAATTTTAACTCCAGTTTGCTCTTTTATTTGCTTCTCATCTTTTGCGTTTATGCCGTAGTGGTCGATGATAAGAAGCTTAAATTTTTGCTCATTTATTAAATTTATAAGGTATTTTATATTAGAGCTTTCAAGCTCAAATTTGGGGTAATTTATCTCATCAAAGATATCGCCATTTAGTCGCACGCATGCGAAGCTAATATCCTTAAAATGGCTTGCAAGCACCAAATCACGCCTGATGTGTCCGTGCCCGATAGTAGCGCTACTATCGGCTCTAATAAGTGTTTTTAGGTGTGAGGGTTTTTCAAACATAGTTTATTTTATAAAGCTTTTTAGCAAATTCAAAATCATCCATCGTATCGATATCGCAGACCAAATTTCGCTCTAAAACAAACGCCCGTGAATGCGGTGCAAATATCGCCTTATCTTCAAGCCACGCCTCACGTCGCCCGAAGTAAAACTGCCCCGCATCGTGATACGCACGCTCTAAGTCTTGCGAGCGAGTTTTTAAGTGCTGCGGATAAAACATACTCACGTGTCCATTTTCATCAAGCTTTATCGCGCGTTGAATAGGGAAAGAAAACTCACAAGCCGAGAATAAAAACTCCGGATTTTCGCCCATAAATTTTGTGTGCGCTTGCTTTAAAATTTCACCCGTTAAAAGCGGAGCTGTAGCGTAAAGACAGCAAATGCACTTAAATTCTTCACCCATTTTCATACAAGCGTCTTTTATCACCGCACTTGTTGTTGCGTAGTCGTCGCTTAGTGCGAGCTCTCTCATAAATGGCGTCTTTGCACCAAATTCCCTTGCGACTTTGGCAATAGCTTCATCATCGGTGCTTACTATTATCTCATCAAAAACGCCCGAATTTATCGCCGCTTCGATGCTGTATGCGATGAGCGGTTTGCCTAGAAAATCCTTGATATTTTTATGCGGGATTCGCTTGCTTCCGCCGCGAGCCGGGATGACACAAAGGCTTTTCATTTTAAACTCCACACTCTTTTGAAGTGTCAAATTTGGCTAGAACTTCGAGCAAATTTGTAGCGACGAATCGGGTATCTTGCATACTCATCGATTGGTGACACGGCAAGCTAAGCTCTGCTCTATAAAAGTCCTCCGCAACTTTTAGAGCCATTTCGCCGTAAATTTGCTTATAGAAGCTAAACTGATATGTCGGCTTGTAATGCACCTGCACGCCGATACCGCGCCTGTGAAGCTCCTCAAAAATATCCTCTTTAGCGCACCAAAAATTTGAAAATAGCAAAATCGGATAAAGGTGGCGTGCGCTCTTTTTGTTTTCGGCGATCTTAATCGTGCTAAAATACGGGTTTTTCTCAAATTTCTCATCGTAAAATTTAGCGATCTTCTCACGCACCTCTATCATCTCGTCAAGCCTTTTTAGCTGGCTCGTGCCCAAGGCGCACGCAACGTCGCTTAGGCGATAGTTGTATCCAAGATGGCTCATATCGCTATCCCAAAGGCGCTTTTTGCTGATACCGTGTGAGCGGTAAAGCCTAGCAAGACGTGCGATCTCATCGTCGTTTGTGGCTAGTGCGCCGCCTTCAAAGGTGGTTATGGGCTTAATAGCGTGGAAGCTAAAGACGGTCGCGTCTGCGTGATTGCCTATCTTTACGCTATTTATTTCGCTCCCTAGTGCGTGTGAAGCGTCGTCAAGCACCTTTATACCGTGCTTTTTGGCGATTTTAATTATCTCTTCTATCTCTACGCCGTTTCCGCCAAAATCAACAGGCGTTATCACTTTCGTCTTTGGGCCGATTAGCTCTGATAATTTTTTCTCATTGATATTTCCGTCAAATTTCACATCGCAAAATTTCACGTTTGCACCGCACATTAGTGACGCATTTGCTGTTGCCGCAAATGTTATAGGCGTAGTTATCACTTCATCGCCCGCCTTTAGTCCAAGAGCCAAATACCCCACGTGAAGTGCGGAAGTGGCGGAATTCATCACGATAACATGCTTAATTCCAGTGTAGTTTTGAAGTGCCGTCTCAAACTCATCTACTCTTGCCCCGCCTGTTAGAAAGTCGCCTTTTAGCGCTTCGGTAACTGCGGTGATGTCATCGCTTGTGATTTGTTGTCTGCTGTAAGGTATCATGAATGCTCCCACAAAAGTTTTATGTGATTTTATCATAATATCACAGACTAGGCGGCGAGTTGTTACTTTTTCTCGTTTTCTATGATACTAAGTGTCTTTTGTAGGATAGGGGCTTTTTCTTTGCTAAGGGCGATAAAGTGGGGACTTGATAGGCTGTTTAGGTTGTATTTTATATCTTTGCCGTCATAGGCTTGGCACATCACCCCACCGCTAAATTCTATCAGTGCGTCTCCTGCGGCTATATCCCAAATACTACATGGGCTAAATCTCATATAAACTCCAGCGCTGCCTTCTGCAAGACGACAAAATTTTATCGCGGAGCCGACATCCTTGCTTTTTAAATTTAGCTTTGAGATGACGGTTGTTAGAGCTTTGTTTTGGTTGCGAGTGTTAAAAAGCACTAGATCGCCGCCATTTTGACGCTCTTTGTTTAAATTTACTACTCCGTTTTTTGTTTGCTTAAAAGCTCCCAGTCTGCTTGCGTAAAAAAGTTCATCGCTAGTTGGTATATAAATAACCCCGATAGAGGGTCGTAAATTTTCGATAAGTGCGATACATACGCAAAAGTTGCCGTTTTTATCGATAAATTCTTTTGTTCCGTCAAGTGGATCTATAAGCCAAAATTTCTTTAAGTCGGTATCTTTTAGCTCGTTTTCTTCGGAGCATATCGGCAAGTCGCTTTCGCTTAAAATTTTGCATATTATTTCGTTTGAAGCTAAGTCGGCACTTGTTACTGGAGAGTTGTCGGATTTGATACTGACGCTAAAGTCGTCATAGTGTTTTAAAATTTCCGCTCCGCCCGCAAGTGCCGCTTTTTTGGCTAGGGTTATTAAATTTTCTAGCATTTTGGAGTTCGGTTTGTCTCCCCGACATAAAGTTGTCTTGGACGAACTATTTTTATCGTGTCTTGCTCTTTTAGTTCTATCCACTGACTTATCCAACCAGGAGTTCTGCCGATGACAAAGATAACCGCAAACATATCATTTGGAATTCCAAGTGCTTTTAGGATCAGTCCTGAGTGAAAATCAACATTTGGATATAGGTTGCGAGATACGAAGTAATCATCGTTTAGTGCTATCTCTTCTATGCGGTTTGCGACCTTGATGAGCTCTGAGTTGATACCGATCTCATCAATTAGCTGGTCTCGCATCTTTTTAAGCACCTTTGCTCTTGGATCGAAATTTTTATACACCCTGTGCCCAAATCCCATAAGCCTAAATGGATCGTTTTTGTCTTTAGCCCTTGCGATATAGTGATCTACCTTATCAACCGATCCTATTTCTTCAAGTTGGCGTATAACGCCTTCATTTGCTCCCCCGTGAGCCCAGCCCCATAGTGCGCCAATACCGGCTGCGATACAAGCATAAGGGTGTGCGTGGGTCGATCCGACAGTTCGCACTGTCGTAGTAGAAGCATTTTGCTCGTGGTCGGCATGAAGACTAAACACCGTATCAAGTGCTTTAACTTCTATCGGTTTTAGATCGACGTGCTCGTAAGGGTAGCTTCTCATCATATACAAGAAATTCTCTGTAAATCCGCGATCTAAATTTGGATATATGATAGGAAGACCGCGTGAGTAGCGATAGCTAAATGCTGCGATAGTCGGAATTTTAGCGATAATACGCATAGCCATTTCGTGATACTCTTCAGGTTTATCCATGTTTAGGTGGTCTGAATAAAATGCCGATAGAGCCGAAACTGAAGCCTGAAGTATAGCCATCGGATGTGCTTTGTCAGGAAATGCGTCAAAAATTTTTAACATACCCTCGTGGATAAACGAGCGTTTTTTAAGTTCTAGTTTGAAAGCCGCGTATTGATCGGGATTAGGAAGCTCTTTGTTTAAAAGCAGATAAGCTACATCAAGAAATGTCTTTTGCTCGGCTAGATACGCTATATCATAGCCTCTATACATCAACTCGCCCTTAAGACCGTCTATGTAAGTTATTTGCGATCTGCACATCGCCGTTGAGGTGTATCCACGGTCAAAGGTAAACATGCCCGTGTCAGAAAAAAGGGTCGATATATCTATCACATCCGGACCCATTGTTCCTTGTAAGATAGGAAACTCATAACTTTTTCCATTGCGGTTATCGGTCAGTGTTGCTGTATTTGCCATCATCTATCCTTTTTAAATTTAGGTTTTATGTTGATTAAAATTTTAATACTTATGAGTGATATTATAGCTTGTGTTAGGCTTGCTAGTATGAAAGAGGAGTAAAAATTTTTATCTATATTGCCTGTTTTGTATGCTATGGTAGCAACTGCGATTAAAAGTGTTAGCGGCATCGAGTGACTAAGTGCGTAAAGGACGGTGTTTTTAAGTTTTAAGATATTTAAAAACACTAAACTAGCCAAAAGCCTGCAGCCTATCATCGAAACAACGATGAAAGCGGCGTTGTTTAGCACTTCTGGGATAAAAAGGTTGTTTAGCTTAAACGTCGAGCCTATATACACAAAAAATGTAGGCACTAAAAACCCAAATCCAAAGCTTGCTAATTTATGTGGCAGATCCTTCTTATGGTCAAAAAATGTCGTGATAAACATACCCGCTATAAACGCACCAAAGGCAACTTCAAGATGTAGATAGACCATAAGCGCTATCATCACAAAAAACACCGCGATACTTAAACGTATGTCCTTCTCGTCCTTATCGTAGTGTGGCATAAGTAGAAGTTTTATGCTTGGATACCACCAAAATAAAACATTAAGAAATTTAAAGCCAAGCACGCTAAGCACAAGAAATATTATAAGATATGATATCGTTACCCAAAGCTCAAGACCTGCACCAAACTGCAAATAAGCCGCCGCAAAGGTTAAAAGCACGATACTTACTAACTCCCCGATAGCGGCGATAAGCATGCTTAAATTTAGCCACTCCCTATCCTTGCCATACTCTTTAAAGAGTGTAAATATCATGCCGACCGCCATGAGTGGGATTATGATGATAAAAAGCGGAGTTAGGTTAAAACTAAATGTCAGTATCGCAGAGAAGATATAAAGCAAAGAGATATAGATCATCCCTAGTTTTAAAATTTTTCTATCTGCGTTTATAAGCATTCTAAGATCGATCTCCATACCTGCTAAAAACATCAAAAAGAAAAAGCCGACCTCGCTGATGAGCTTAAAAATTTCATTCTCCCCGATAAATCCAAAATACCCAACCACGGCGCCAAGCGTGATCTCTATAGGTGCTATAGGTATGCGTAAAATTCTTGAAAAATACGGCGAGGCAAATATAATAAAAGCTAAAGTTACAAGTATGCCAAGCTCATTTGTTCCGTCTGTTTGCAAGTATAGTTCCTAAATTTAATGGCATTTTGTAGCGAAGCTAAAGCCCATTTTTTTGAAATTTTCGATATCGCGACTTGCGACTTCGCCTTTTGTTGTTAGATAGTCGCCTATGACTACAGCCGATACGCCGTGATCAAAAATTTCATATTGTCTATCGCCTAAAACCGCCTCTCTTCCTCCGGCTATCATTATGCGAACTCCAGGGAGTGCCTTTACCGTGTCGTCAACTATCTTTAGTGCCTCTTCTACGCTAAGACGCGGTTGTTTTATCTTTAGTGCCTCGTTTTGTATGAAGAAATTTATCGGACTTGAAAAAGGTTTAAGCTCACACAAACTTTTTCTAAAGCTTGTTCTATCCTCTTGGCTTTCGCCGATACCGTAAATTCCTCCCGTGCATAGCTCAAGTCCAGCCTCTTTGGCATATAAATTTGTCTGCCATCTCTCGTCCCAGCTATGTGTAGAGCAAATTTTTGGAAAAAATTCACGCGATGTTTCAAGGTTGTGGTTATAGCTAAAAACGCCGGCATTTTTAAGTTCTTTAAGCTGATCTAGGCTTGCCATGCCGTTGCAAGCTATAAGCATGAGTTGTGGCACTTCCTTGCTAACGGCTCTTGCAATACGCGCGATCTCTTCGGTTTTTTTATCATTTAGCCTAGCACCGCTGGTTACTAAACAAAAGCCAAGCGCGTGATTTGCTGCTGCCATTTTAGCTTCCGTTACGACTTGCTCAACTGTTTTTATCTTGTATTTTTCTATACTTGCGTCTATTTTTGCACTTTGGGTGCAGTAGGCACAGTCCTCGGAGCAGTTGCCCGAGCTTACCGAGCAGATAGCGCATAGCATTATAGTTTTCATCAAATTCCCCTTTTTATAACTTATCTTGAGTTTTTTTGATCTGTCAAAACTCTTGAATTGTAACCTCTATCTTTTTAAATTCCGCCTTGTTTGGCGCTTTTATAAATTTATATACCTTTGGACTATTATCTTTAAATTCCAACATTGCAAATGTAAAATTTTCAAATTTTCTTCCACAAATTTCACCGGGATTTATAAAAAGACAACCGTCTTTAGTCCCTATCGTAAAGCTATGCGTATGACCAAATACTATCACATCGCTATCAGCTTCTAAAAACCTAGGATGGTGCATGAGCTTAAAATTTATGCCTTTAAATTCAAATTTATACGGCTCGTTAAAAAGCTCAAATTTATCGCACTCGGATTTTAAATGCCAGTCGTTGTTTCCTAAAACCGCTATGTATTTAACTTTGCTATCCCTCATATCTTCAAGCGTTTGTATCTGTTCGATATCTCCTGCGTGAAGCAACAAGCTAACACCTTGCGTTTTTAAAATTTCTATCGCCTCACGGGCGATTTTACTTTTTTGGTGAGTGTCTGAAATGATACCGACTTTTATCATTTTATAAATAGAATTTTTACTCTGCGTCTGATACCTGCACCTTTTTTTTGCATTTTGTGCATTCGTGAAAAGTCCCTTTTTTGAGCTCTTTTTTTACCATATCTCCGCCGCACTCGTCGCATTTTTGAGCTACTGGCTCATAGTTGCTTATAAAGTCGCATTTTGGATAGTTGCCACATCCGTAAAATTTCCCTCGCCTTGAAAATCTCTCGACTATTTCGCCGCCGCATTTTGGGCATGGGACTTCAAGCTTTTTAAGCTCTCTTTTTGGCTTTTGATCATTAGTCGTTTGTTCATCAGTTATTTGTGTTTTTATATTTCTTGAGTATTTGCATTTTGGAAAATTTCCGCACGCGATAAACTCTCCGTATCGTCCTTTGCGTTTTACCAGCTCTCCACCACACTCTGGGCATTTTTCTCCGATAGCGACAGTTACTTTTAGGCTCTTTATATTTGTTTTACCGCTTGAAATTTTATCCATAAAAGGATGATAAAACTCGCTTAGCACTCTTTGCCAGTCGGCTTCGTTTTCGGCTATTTTGTCAAGCTTTTCTTCTAGTTGAGAAGTAAATTCACTATCTACGATATTGCTAAAATGCTCCTCTAAAACACCTATCATACTAAACGCCACTTCACAAGGTATGAGTTGTTTTTTCTCGATCTTTACGTATTCGCGCGATGTTAGTAGTGATATGGTCGGCGCATAGGTACTTGGTCTTCCTATGCCAAGGCTTTCAAGCTTTTTGATAAGTCCAGCTTCAGAGTATCTTGCGGGAGGCTCAGTAAAGTGCTGCTCCTCTTTTATGCTTTGCAAGCTCATCTCATCGCCGACATTTACGTTTGGTAAAATTTTATCCTTATCCATGTCGCCGTAAGCTTTATAAAATCCATCAAAAAGCACCTTTCTTCCGCTTATCTTAAATTCCCCTTTTTGGCTTGCGACGTATATGTTTTGTGTTTGGCTTATGCAAGCGCTCATCTGACACGCCAAGAAGCGGTTGTATATAAGTGTATAAAGCCTAAGCGCGTCTTTTTCAAGAAATTTCGCTGCGATTTGCGGTGTAAAGCCTAAATTTGTAGGTCTTATCGCCTCGTGAGCCTCTTGTGCTCCCTTTGAGCTTGTTGCGTAAAGCACTGGCTTGCTTGGCAGATATTTCTCTCCGTATTCGCTTATTATCCTCTCTCTTGCGGCCTCTATAGCCTCTTTTGCAAGGTTTAGGCTGTCTGTTCTCATGTAGGTTATCGCACCCATAAAGCCCTCATGAGTTTGCACACCCTCGTATAAATTTTGCGCTATCATCATTGTTTTTTTAGGGCTAAAGCCAAGTGCGTTTGATGCGCTTTGTTGAAGTGTTGAGGTCATGAACGGCGGACTTGGTTGCGTTTTTCTGTCTTTGCTTTCTATATTTCTTACGCTAAATTTTTCATTTGCTAAATTTTGCACTATGTATTTTGCGCGATCCGGGTTTGTTATGGTTAGCTTTTCGATCTTTTGGTCTTCAAATTTGATCAGTTCCGCTTCAAGATCTTTTTTAAACACCGTATCTATGCTGTAGTATTCTACGGGCTTAAATGCTCTTATCTCTCTTTCTCTATCGACTATGATTTTAAGTGCGGCACTTTGCACGCGACCCGCGCTTAGCCCTTTTTGTATCTTTAAATTTAAAAGAGGACTTAGCTTGTATCCGACTATACGGTCTAAAAGACGTCTGGCTTGTTGCGCATTTACACTGTCCATGTTTATAGTTCTTGGATTTGCCAGTGCCGTATCTATCGCACTTTTAGTTATCTCGTGAAAGACTATGCGAGGTAGTGAAGTCGCCTCTTTGCCGATAGCGTTTGCGATATGAAAGGCGATCGCCTCTCCCTCTCTATCCTCATCCGTTGCTAGATATATCTTATCGGCATTTTTGGCTAGTTCTTTTATCTCTTTTACTATCTTTGAGTGATCCATGCTTACACGGTATTCTGGTTTAAATTCATCATTTTCTATCTTTATGCCAAAGCTTGTTTTAGGAAGATCTCTTATATGTCCTTTTGAAGCGATAACATCGTAGTCTTTGCCTAAAAAGTTCTTTATAGTTCTTGCTTTTGCGGGTGACTCTACAATGATTAGATTTTTCATTTGTAGCCTTTTTTGAAAATTTTTGACGTAATTGTAGCAGAAAAATTTAACACTATACTAATATGTAAAGATAAAAGATCTCAAATTTATATGAAATTTTATTTTTTACTTTTTACCCCTAAACTTTTTTTTACTTCTTCCGATATAGTTTTCATACGACATGATGTCGTTAAATAAAACAAAAGGATTTACAATGAGTTTTCGTATTAACACTAACATTAACGCGTTGAATTCACACTCAAACGCAGTTGGCAACAACAGAGATCTTTCTCTATCTCTTGGCAAGCTAAGTTCCGGTCTTAGGATCCAAACAGCAGCTGACGACGCTTCAGGTCTTGCTATCGCAGACAGCCTTAGAAGTCAAGCTAGCGCTCTTGGTCAAGCTATCGCAAACGGTAACGACGCTATCGGTATCATCCAAGTAGCTGATAAAGCTATGGACGAGCAGCTAAAAATTCTTGACACTATCAAAGTTAAAGCTACTCAGTCAGCTCAAGACGGTCAAACTACTCAGTCTCGTCAAGCACTACAAGCTGATATCGTTCGCCTTATGGAAGAGCTAGATAACATCGGTAACACAACTTCTTTCAACGGTCAACAGCTTCTAAACGGAACATTCTCTAACAAAGAATTCCAAATAGGCGCTTACTCTAACCAAACCGTTAAAGCAAGTATCGGTGCTACTACATCTGACAAGATAGGTCTTACACGTTTTGAAAGCTCTAAGCTTCTAACAGCTTCAGGTAAAGTAACTCTAACTTTCCTAAATGTTGACGGTGTAAATAACGTTAAAGTAGCAGGCGCTACTATCGGCACAGGTCTAGGTCAAGGCGTAGGCGCTCTAGCTGAAAATATTAACAAACTTTCAGACAAAACAGGTGTTCGCGCTACATTTGACACTACTATGATAGCTGCAACTGATATAGCGGCAGGCACTAAGCTGGTATCTTTTACTATCAACGGCGTTAAGATCGGTGACTTAACATTAGCAGAAAGAGACAGTAACGGCGCTTTAGTAAATGCTATCAATGCTGTAAAAGACCAAACAGGTGTAGAGGCATCTACTAACGAAAGTGGTAAACTAGTTCTTACTAGCCGTGACGGTCGTGCTATAAGCTTTGGTAGCGGCAATAATAATACTGGCTTTCAAGCACTTGGCTTTGATACCAAACTATCAATCTCTAAAAATGGTTTCGTAGGTCGTCTAAACCTAGTTCGTCTTGATGGACGTGATATTAAGATTAGTGCAGGTGGTGGAAAAGGTTTCTCTGTAGGCGTTTTCTCTGCTAAAGGTGGAGCAAGTGAGTCTGTGTCTTTAAGACAAGTAAGAGGACAGATAGACAAAACCCTAGCTACAGCTATGGGCTTCCAAAGAATGAGTATAGCTGCTCTAACATCAAACCAAGCAGCAGGCGTTATGACTTTACGCGGTGCTATGGCTGTTATGGATATCGCTGAAAGTGCTCAAAAAACACTTGACCTTATCCGCTCTGACCTTGGTTCTGTTCAAAACCAACTTATATCTACTGTAAATAACATCACAGTAACTCAAGTAAACGTTAAATCAGCAGAAAGCCAGATCAGAGACGTTGACTTCGCTGCAGAGAGTGCAAACTTCTCTAAATACAACATCTTGGCACAATCAGGCGCTTACGCTATGAGCCAAGCAAACAGCGTTCAACAAAACGTGCTTAAATTACTTCAATAATTTTAGGCGCTCCCATATCCCTCGCACCCGCGGGGGATATCTCTTTTATCCTCATAAAATCAAATCAAATTTTTAAATTCTGAACTTAACTGTTATTTAAAGACAAAAAGAGTAGTATTTTGATAATTTTCAAATTTTAAGGCGAAAACATGAAAGAATTCGGTTTTTATAACCAAACAGACGAAAGTATTATGCTAAATGAGCAGATTGAGATCACAAAAGACGAAAATGCTCACTTTTTAGTTGCAAATTCATCAAGGCTAAACGCCGATATAATCGCACCCGAGATAGACTTTTATATAAAAAATTCAACCGATAGTGTGCTTGATAAGGCTAAAAACACACTTATGCTTTATGAGGCTAGAGCTACTTGTTTTGATACGGCAAAGGATATCGACTATGACAAAAAAGTCGGTAAAAACGTCATAATCGTAAGCAACGCAGGACGCGAAGCTCTGGCAAATAAACTAAGACAAAATGACTTTAAGGTTATCGAACTTGCACATTTTGAGATCAAATTTGTATATGGTGCGGTTGGAGAACTAAATGCTATCGTGCTTAAAGAAGAGGGAGAATTTGATATAGAGTGCGACTTTTTTCTGGTAGAAAATGCCCGTGACTACATGCTTAAGCAAAGTGGCTGTATGGAGATATCAGGTAAAAACGATGATGAAATTTTAGACTTTCTTACTTCACACACACCAAACTATCCTTACAAAAGCTTTATAAACTACGACTCAAGTATATGTCAGTATCATGAGAGAAGATCTGAAATTTGCGTCAAATGTGCCGACGCCTGTCCAACGGTAGCGATACTAAAAGAGGACGAGAAAAAACATCTCGTGTTTTCACATATCGACTGCACAAACTGCGGAGAGTGTGTGAGTATATGCCCTAGTGGCGCTATCGACTACTCTGTTATGCCACGCATGGCGTTTATAGAGCTAGCTCGCATGTATAAAGGTAAAATTCCCTTAATCATCCCTCGCTCTATGTCGCTTGAAAATTTAAACATATCACTACCGCAAAACGTAGTTCCGTTTGCCGTAGAAGCGGATAAATTCTTAAGTCATACACACCTTTTAACCCTGCTTCAAGAAAGTGGCGCAAATTTGATAATCTACTCAAATGCAAGAAGTAGGGCGTTAAATTCTGCGGTTGACATGCTAAACCAAATTTACGAGCTAAAATTTAAAGAAAAAGCCGTTTATGTAGCTAAAAACCAAGATGAGTTAAAAAACGCTTTAGAAAAGGCGAAATTTATCCAAGGTAGCGAGCAAAGCGTAAGCGAATACGCTCTTGCTAAACGTGAAATTTTTGCTAATCGTCTTCAAGCTTTAGTAGGCGAGGATACTTTAGGCACGGTATATGCCGATGATGCGATAGAGTATGGTACTGTCGAGATAAACCGCGATACGTGCACGCTTTGTCTAAGTTGTGTAGGCGCTTGTAACGTAAATGCGCTAATCGCCGATAAATCTGATAACTCTATAAAATTTAACCCAAGCATTTGCACGGCTTGCGGGTATTGCGAGGTAAGCTGTGCCGAAAAGGACACTATCGTGCTAAAACGTGGCAAGATCGAGCTTGCGCCAAAAACCTTTGAGCATAGTGAGCTTGCAAAGGATGAGCTATTTAAGTGTGTAGAGTGCGGTAAAGAATTTGCTACTAAAAAAGCAGTTGAGAAGATCGCAGCGCTTATGACCCCACGTTTTGCTAATCAACCCGACAAGATAAAGACGCTTTATTGCTGTAGCGACTGTAAAGCTAAAGTGATGATAAAAGCGCAGATCGCAGCAGCCCACGAAGGAAAAATTTATGAATAAAAACATAGATATCTTAAAAGCTAGGTCGTATTACTACGAATTTTTTGCTATGCCGTTTTTTTTCTATGAAAACGATAAGAAATTTAAAATTTGGCAAGAGCAGCTAAATGAACTAGCTAAAAATCCACTCTCAAAAGAGTGTGAAGACGCATTTAATGAGCTAAAAAAGATAAGCTTTGATGAATTTAAGGACGAGCAAAATTCAGTACTTTTTGACCTAAGTTATGTAAACGTGCCTTTAAGCGTTAGCTTTTATGAAGAGGGCAGGGATGAGGGTGCTGCTAGACTTAGAGTGATAGAAATTTTAAAGAAAAGCGAGTATAGACGCGATCTTTTAAGATGCCCTGATAGTGAGGATTTTGTTGGATTTGTATTTTTCCTTATGATGACATTTTTACGCGATGAAGCTGATAGTAGCAACAAAGAGAGCCTTGCTGATGAACTTTTTGTGCGCGTGATAAACGGCTTTGTAGATGAATTTACACAGATGATATTAGAGCATGAAAAGGCTAAATTCTTTAAATTTTTTGCTGTGATCTTAGAGACATTTATGGCTTTAGAGCGCTCCATGCAAGGCGTAGAAGCTCCTGTGATAGACCAAAGCGTGCAAACTCCCGCACAAGCGGCACTTGGACGCAAGCCGTATAAAACTAAAATGCCTACAGTTAAGTCTAAAATACATTGGGAAGAATTTAGTACCATTTAGCACTTGCCTTTTAGGAGAAAAGGGGCTTAAATTTAAGCCTCGTCTCCATTTTTAAATTCTTTATAATGCCTTTTAAGGTTTAAGACTGTCTCAAATTAAATTTAATGCTTTTTTGGTTGTTTTACCAGAAAATTTACAAACATCTTTCACTTTTATAACCTGAGTAAATTTAAAGGATAAATTTTATCAAAAGTCGATATTTTGGTATAAATTTTATACAAAGTAGATCAAATATCATTAAAATAATATAAAAAATAATATCTAATTAATAATTATCAATTTACTTTTCTACTTATTGTGCTAAATTTGCATATATGGAATTTTAGCATATTGAAATAAAATATCTAAAATAATGGAGTTGCCCTAAAACAAGGGCTTGTTGTTATGTAACTTTATATATTTATGTTTGTGTATGCGCTGAGGCAAATTATAAAATATGCAAAATTTACATAATTTATTTAGAAAGGTTGTTTAGATGAAACAAAACAGAAGAGAATTTCTCAAAAAAACCTTAAAAGCAACAACGGCAGCTACTGCACTTACGGCTACTTCGCTTATAGCAAGTTCAAAAATGCCAAATGATGCAGATGGTAATGGCGTGGTAAAAGGAAAATCAAATAAAAAAGAAGTTCTTTACCGCAAAACCCAAATGTGGGAACAATACTATAAAGTCGCTTACTAGGAGATGAGATGAGTAATGTAAGAGTCGCAAGACGTTCATTCTTAAAGCTCGCAGCCCTTGGTGCCGGTAGCACTATGGCGTTTGGAGCACAGAATGATACTCTTAAAAAAGCAGACGGCTTAAGCGAGCAATATCCCGGCTCAAAACGAGTTAGAACGATATGCTCGATATGTTCAGCCGGCTGTGGTATAGAAGCCGAGGTTAAAGACGGTGTTTGGTTGCGCCAGGATATGGCGGTTGCACACCCGATTTCACAAGGAAGCCACTGCTGTAAAGGTATAGATCAGATCGATCTTACAAAAAGCAAACAACGCATAAAATACCCGATGAAAAAGGTAAACGGCAAATGGGAACGCATAAGCTGGGAGACTGCCGTAAATGAGATCGGCGACAAGATGCTTGAAATTCGTAAAGAGTATGGTCCAGATAGCGTTGAGTTTTTAGGTTCGGCTAAATTTAGCAACGAACAAGCTTGGTATTTTAGAAAATTTGCAGCATTTTGGGGTTCAAACAATATAGACCACGTTGCACGTATTTGACATAGCGCATCAGTCGCCGGAGCGGCGAATACTTGGGGTTATGGCGCGATGACAAACCACTTTGGAGACGTGGCGGCAAATTCAAAAGCTATAATGGTTTTTGGAGCAAATCCTGCGGTTGCAAATCCAGTAGGTGGCATGAAGCACTTCATACAAGCAAAAGATAGAAACAACGCACAACTTATAGTCGTGGATCCGATATTTACAAAAACAGCGGCAAAAGCCGATCATTATGTGCGTCTTCGTCCGGGAACGGATATAGCTTTTGTTTACGGTATGCTTCATCTGATATTTAAAAACGGATGGGAAGATAAAGAATTTTTAAAACACAGATCTTATGGTGTTGATGAGATCCGCGAAGAAGCGGCAAAATGGACGCCTGAGGAGGTTGAGGATGTTACGGGAGTTCCAGCTGAGCAGCTTATACAGGTAACAAAACTTTTTGCTACTACAAAGCCTGCTTGTATAGCTTGGTCTTTGGGTATCACACAACACTCTGTAGGTAGTTCAAATACAAGAATTTTATCTATTTTACAGTTGGTATTAGGAAATATTGGAAAACCGGGCGGCGGTTGCCAGATCATCCGTGGACACGATAACGTCCAAGGCGCAACCGATATGGGTAACCTAGCCGATACGCTTTCTACTTATTATGGTCTTGGCGATAAAGCATGGAGATATTTCTGTAAAGGCTGGGGTGTTGATTTTGATGAATTTACAAAACGCTTTGCGGTATCTGTTAAAGAGCCAAAACAAGGCGGAGCACCTGTAAAAGGAACAAAATTTACAGAGTATTTTTATCATAACCCAAAAAATCCTGAAGATAGAAATTGGAGAAATGAAAAAGGTTGGTCACTATCAAAATGGTGGCAAGGCGTCTTGAAAGAGGAGAAAACTTTCTCAAGTGGTGAGCTTAAAGTTCTTTGGGTGCAAGGAACAGGTATAACATCGATGGCCCACCTAACAAAAATTCAAGAAGCCGTTGATAAGCTTGATCTGCTAGTTGTTGCAGAGCCGTTTGTAAACGAAGTCGCGATACTAAGCGATAGAAAAGACGGTGTTTATATCCTGCCTGTTGCAACGCAGTTTGAAAATAGCGGAACGGTCGTAGCAACAAACAGAAGCGGTCAATGGAGAAGCAAGGTGGTTGATCCGTTATTTGAAAGTAAGCCCGACCATGAAGTTATGTTCGCTTTTGCTAAAAAATGGGGCTTTTACGAAGAGTATACGAAGTCACTAATGATGGATGTTGTTGACGGGGAACTAAAAGTAGTAAAAGATAAATTTGAATGGCCTGAGGACGCAACTCGTGAAATGGCTAGGATGGGTCGCTCTATCGGACTTACAGGCTGGCAGCCTGAGCGCTTAAAACGTCACCAAGCTAACTGGGAGAATTTCGATCCAGATACGCTTAAGGGTATAGGCGGGGATGTCAAAGGCGAGTATTACTCACTTCCATGGCCATGCTGGGATGAAAAACACCCTGGAACTCCTATCCTTTATCGTCCTGATGTGCCGTATACGGAGGGCGGAAGCGGATTTAGAAATCGCTTTGGGCTTGAGCATAACGGCGTAAGTCAGCTTGCTGATGAAACCGTAACCATAAAAGGAGCTAAGGTAGAGGGCGGATATCCGCAGATTACTAAAGCAAACATTGAGGCTGTTCTTGGCATAACTCTAAGCGAAGAGGAAAAGGCTAAAATGGGTGATGACTGGACGACAGACTACAGCGGTATAATCCTTGCAAAATGTCGTGAAGCAGGAGTTGCACCTTACGGAAATGCAAGAGCAAGAGCGATCGTTTGGGAATTTATAGATCAAATTCCAAAACACCGCGAGCCTATCCACTCACCGCGCTGGGATCTAGTTCAAAAATACCCTGCTATCGATGATCAGGAGAGAAATTTCCGTGTCGAGGTTAAATTTAAAGGTGAACAGCAAAAAGAAGACTGGAGTAAAAATTTCCCTACTATCATCAGCTCTATGCGCTTAGTAAATTTAAGCGGCGCAGGTATGATAGAAAGAACGAGCAAATATCTTTCTGCGATAACGCCTGAAATGTTTGCGTATGTTCATCCTGAGCTTGCGATGGATAAAGGCATAAATGACGGCGATATGATGTGGATACACAGCCCGCAAGGCACTAAGATAAAAGTAAAATGCTACCACAACGAGACTGTTACACCGGATAGAATTTGTCTTCCGTATAACTTTGCCGGTATCATGCAAGGTGTGGATATAAGCGACCGCTATCCTGAAGGCACTAAGCCGTATGTCATAGGCGAATCTTCAAATACGATCGTAAACTACGGTTTTGACCCTGTTACTCAAATTTCAGAGTTTAACGCGGGACTTTGTCGTATAGAAAAAGCCGATGCAATGGGCTTTAAGACAAATTTCTTAGATGAGATAGCAAAGTAAGGAGCAAGCAATGGCAAGAATGAAATTTTACGTAGATAATAACAGATGTATAAGCTGTTTTGGTTGTCAAGTCGCTTGTTCTTCGGCTCACGAAGTTCCGGTAGGGATTTTCCGCCGTAAGGTTATTACACTCTTTGACGGAGTGCATGGCAAAGAGATCTCTACTTCCATAGCCTGTCAGCACTGCACGGACGCACCTTGTGAGCAAGTTTGTCCAGTGGACTGCTTTTATATCCGCGAAGACGGTATCGTGCTTCATGATAAAAACAAGTGTATAGGTTGTGGTTACTGTCTTTATGCTTGTCCTTTTGGAGCGCCACAGTTTCCAAGAGACGGCGCTTTTGGCATCAAGGGCGAGATGGATAAATGCACAATGTGTGCTGGTGGTCCTGAGGAGACTTTCTCTCATGAAGAGCTTGAACTATACGGACAAAACCGCATAGCAGAGGGTAAAGTGCCTATGTGCGCTGCCATATGTGCGACAAATGCACTTTTGGTAGGTGACGCAACCGAAGTTTCAAACGTTTATCGTAAACGTGTTCTAACAAGAAACACAGGTCTTGGTCTGTAATATATAAATTTGACGGGTTAGGCGATAAAAGTCGTTTAACCTTGTCAAAATTTCTTTAACCATCCAGCGGTAAATTTAACCTACTAACTATAAAATTTATAGTAAATTTCATAGATTTTAAAGATAATATTTATCATTTTTATTTCTTTTTGATAAGAACCGTTTTGTAATGTGAATTTGTTTTTATTTATAAAATTTATAGACAAATAAATATAAATTTAGAAGCTAAACGCTCCTAAATTTGAATGAAATAAGTGTGAAATTTAGTCGTATTTTTTAGTTTTAGTTTGGCAGTTTTTACCATTTCCGCATCCACAGTCTCTTTTTTTAAATTCTTTTATGTAAAGATAATACCCTGCGGCTACGGCGATTGCTATTAAGATAACTGATTCATACCATGCCATCTTTTGTCCTTTTGGTTAAATTCGGACGAGAAAGCTCGCCCGATAAATTTTACTTCATATCCTTGGCTTGAACCCAAATAACAGCATCTTGGCTTAATTCTTTGCCTTTATACTCGTTATCAGGACCTACTCCAAGCGCTGCAAATCCCCACCAACCGGCTTTTGGGATACCAAATGTAAACACTCCGTTAGCGTCGGCTTTGATACCAAGTGTTACAAAGCTATCTTGAGGAGCTTCTACGTTTGCAGTCTTGTTTGTCATGTTTTTCTTAACGTCTATATCGTGGTTTAGGTATTCAACTTCTATTTCTGCAAAAGGAACAGGCTTACCCTCTGACTTAACGATACCTGTAAAAGTGCTTCCAGCCCAGATAGAGTAAGGTTTTGTTAAAGGCACGATCTCGGCTTTTAGACCTAGTTCTGCATCCCAGTTGGTAGGAAGTCCTGCAACGTTTACTACCGCTTTTGTAATTTGTTGTATGTAAGAGCCCTCGTTGGCTTCAAAATACGGTGCAGGAGTTAGCGCAAACACATGGTCTCCCATGCCTCTTGCCTGGTAAGCCGCCTCATAACCTATACCTTCGTTGTGGCTACCTTTAAATTTTATCTCTTTTAATTTGTCTTTTAGGTCGGTTTTTTTCTCTTTATGGACTACATAAAAGTCAACTACATTAGCTCTGCTTTTATCTTCTTGAAGACCCATATCCATGGTGTGTTCATCTGCAAATGGATGAGTGAAAACTAATTTCAAATTTAAATTTGTACCTTTTTCAAGAGCCGACTCTGGAGTGTAAAGCATTTGAAAGTGCGCAAATGCCGAACTAGCCAATAACCCCGCAACTACCGAAGAAGTAAGAATTTTTTTCATTTTTATCCTTTTGATGAATTGATTTGAAATTTACTCTGCTATGTCTTTTGAATTTATAACAACCTCGTGACCCTCGCCGGCAAACATTCTAGCCTTATACTCGCCCTCTGGTTTTTTAAAAGTAAAAGCACTATCT
Source organism: Campylobacter sp. 7477a (assembly GCF_014892335.1). NCBI lineage: Bacteria > Pseudomonadati > Campylobacterota > Epsilonproteobacteria > Campylobacterales > Campylobacteraceae > Campylobacter > Campylobacter sp. 7477a. The sequence continues at coordinate 41,266 of NZ_JADBJH010000005.1, read as the reverse complement.
TTATCAAATTTGCCCTCTGCAACTACTTTATCGCCTTGAATAGCTTTAAATTCAACTCCAGCCGCGCTTGAGCCGTCGCTAAAACCACCCTCGCAAGTGATAGTGCCGTCTCCGTTGTCAAAACAACTCATAAGAGCCGTATGTGCAAGGGCTGCTTGGCTCATAAGAGCAACTAAAAATGATGAAAATAAAAGTTTTTTCATTCTCTCTCCTTTTTAAAATTTATTATCTATTTTTTACTATGCCGCCACTCCAGTTTTTCCTCTTTTCAGGTAAAAACCAAAGCACTAAAACTGCAAATAAAAGCGTGAAATAATACCAGCTAATCGCCTCTAAACCACTAATGCCAAATATGCTTGAAACGGTAAAAAAGAGCGAGGCTACGGCTAGAGCTAGGCCAAACGGGAAGAATATCCCAAAACACATCCATGCCCAGCTGTTTGTTTGCATTTTAACCACAATCATGGTTGCGATACAAGGAGGCGTTAAAAGCATAAAGATAATGATAGAAGCCGCATGAAGCGGTGTGTAACCGCTATTTTTAGCCATCATTTCTTCAGGTCTTAAGCTGCTTTCATCGGCTATCGTTGAGCTGGTTGTATTGCTATCGTCACTTACGGTTGCTATCGAGCTTGAGTCTTTGTTTGACTCATATATACTTCCAAGCGTTGCGACTGCTGATTCGCGTGCTGCAAATGAGCTTAAAAAGGCTACGTTTATCTTCCAGTCGAATCCCGCAAACTGTGATATAGGCTCAAGTGCACGACCAGCCATGCCAAGTAACGAGCTTTCTATCTTGTCGTTTTTTTGCTCTCTTAAAATTTTATTTCTTCCGGTTGATAGCTTTCTAAGAGCTCCGTTTATAAGCTTTGCGTCTTTATCGTTTTTAGGAACTAGAAATTTATAGAATTCCGGATTATCCTCTTGGTATTTCTCGTCTACGCCTTTACTACCGCTCATCTTTTTGGCTCGGTATCCGTCATAGAAATTTAAAAGCGAAGCCACCTCTTCTCTGCTATCAACCAACGAGTAGTAGCTTGATTTTTTAACGACTTTATCAAAGCTTGCAAGTAGCACTTGCTCTTCGTTTGTGTAGTGTTCTTGCTTTTCTTTAGAAAGTCCAGGAAATTGTAAAAGGACAAAAAGTATCACGGCTACGGCAACAACGATAGTACAGACCTTTTTTATATATATCCAAACACGCTCACAAGATCTTAGTATCACACCTTTAAAGGTCGGCATATGATATGGCGGCAGCTCCATAACAAATGGCGCTGTCTCTCTTGTTCTTAAAACGGTTGAGGTTAAGAGCTTAGCTATCAAAAGTGCTGCTAGAACGGTAACTGTAGATATATAAAAGAGCATTATGCTCATTTGTGTCGGGAAAAACGCTCCAAGAAGCAAGGTGTAAAACGGCACTTTAGCAAGACAGTTCATTAAAGGAACAGTAAGGATGGTTGCCATCCTGGCTCTATCGTCTGATATACCTTTTGTGCTCATTACTCCAGGTACCGCACAACCTCCTACAAATGCTCCACCAAGCACCAATGGTAGCGTGCTTTGCCCGTGAAGACCGAATTTTCTAAACAACTTATCTAAGATAAACGCCATTCTAGGCATGTAACCGACGTCTTCCATTATGGCGATTAATGCAAAAAGTATAAAAAATATCGGCAGATAGTTTAAGAGCGCTATTGTAGAATTTGCAAGCCAAACTGCCATATCGGTTATTAAAGGGATACGTGCGATATCAGCCGATGGAGATATATCTATTATGAAATTTTTAATAGCTGCAAGCACAGGCCAGGTATAGTTTGTAAGATGATAGCCAAAGACGATGCTTAGCTCGTATGTGATGAAGATTATCAAAAATAAGATAGGAAAACTTAGCCATTTGTTTAAGATGATCTTGTCGGCTTTATCTGTCGTAGTTAGTTCGCCTTTTTTGGTTTCACTCACGCATTCGTTAAATATAATATCAGCGTTTTCATATCTAAATGATGCCAAAAAAGTCTCGATATTCTTACCAAGTTTGGAGTTAAATTTCTCTCTTAAGGCGGTTATTTTTGAATTTATATCTTTGTGTGTGGATTTTAGTATTTCAAGTATGGTTTGGTCTTTTTCAAGTGCCTTTATGCAAAGCCATCTTTTGCTAATGGCTGTTTTATCTTCTAAATTTACTTCATTTTCAAGCTCTAAGATATACTCTTCAAGCTCGTCGTAGTTGGCGCGAAATTCTTGATAATTTTCTTTTAATTCACTTGTCTTTCTTAAAATTTCTAGTATCTCATCTTTACCTTGCCCCTTTGCGGCGCTTGCCTCTATCACTGGACAACCTAAAAATTCACTCATTTTTTTAGCATCGATGATTATGCCGCGACGATTTGCCACATCGCTCATGTTTAAGACTATTACAACCGGCACCCCAACCTCAAGAAGTTGAAAGGTAAGATATAAATTTCTCTTTAAATTTGACGCATCGACTATGTTTAGGATGATGTCGGGACTTTCGTTTATGATAAATTCTTTTGCAACTTTTTCTTCAAGAGAGTATGAACTAAAAGAGTAAGTGCCTGGAAGATCAACCATCTCGATGTCGATATCACCTACGCTAAAATACCCCGACTTTTTATCTACCGTAACACCTGGATAGTTTGCGATATGCTGGCGTATGCCGCTTACCATGTTAAATATCGTTGATTTGCCACAGTTTGGTTGACCTGCAAGAGCTACTTTTATAGACATTGTTCAACCTTGATAAGCATTGCTTCACTCTTTCTAAGCGAGATAAGATAGCTGTGTATTTTTATCTCCATCGGGTCTGATAGTGGAGCTTCTCTTATAACTTCTATCTGCGCTCCTATAACAAATCCCATGTCAAGAAGTTTTTGCATCAACTTTCCGTTGGCATTTATGGATACTATTTTATATGTTTGCCCTGTCGCTACTTCGTCTAAATTCATAAAAATACCCCTGCACACTATAAAAGTGATAATTATTATAGAAGTAATTATATAACCTTGCTCTTTAATATAATATAAAACGGTTTTATAAAAACAAATCCTTTGCTTTACGGTTTGATTTTTTGTGCTAAAATAGGCAAATTTCAAGGAGAAGAAAATGAAATTTAAAATTTTATCCGTTTTATTTGTGGCATTTATGTTTTTTGGATGCGCCTCAAGTGGCACTCCTAAAATTTCTTCTAAAACGAGCGAAGCGTTATTTATCCAAACAAGCGATAACAACCAAAGTGTGTTTATAAATTTTAAAAATAGCGCAAGCGGCGATATGAGCGTAAACTCAGATATCGCTACGGAGTTTATAAAGCGCGGTTTTAGAGTAAGTAGTGAGACAAAAACGGCTGATTATGTTGTGATCGGCGATGTTCAAAGCTTTGATAGATTTACAAAAAGAGATGAAAATAGGGCTAGATTTTACATGGGATATGGCTTTGGACGAAGGCCTTTTGGTGCATTTGGTTTAGGCTTTCCGCTTGGATATTATGATGATGACTTCTACACAAATAGCTATATATATGTTTTAAATGCAAGTGTGCTGATTAAGAGTAAGGATGGTGATAAAAGCACGATGATAACGCTATCGCATGGCGGTTCGACTTACTCGCCAAGTTATATTTGGCCGTTTTTTAAACAGCGTCTAGCAGAGCAGATCGTTGCGTTTTTTTATAAATTTTAAGATGAAAAGGGGCTAGTTTGCCCCTGTTTAGTTTTAAGGAATGAAGTATTTTTGTGCGTAAGAGGCATCTTCGTAAAGCGCCACACCAAATTCTTTTTTGCCGTAGTTTTGAAAAATTTCTTGCGCTTCATCACTTTTTAGAAATTCTATAAATTTATCAGCCTCTTTCGGTGCATTTTTCGCACTCATGGCGACATAAACATTTGCAAGCACCTTATCTCCTGCAAATAGCACTTCGCTGTTTTTTAGCTCGTTTTGGATACTTTTATATGTGCTTGAGTCACTCATAAAATAGCCTTTTGTTTCATCGGCTTTGCGTAAGGTAGCTAGCATGAAATCACGATTTGGCTTATACCATTTGCCGCTAGGAGTGATATTTGCAAGCTTCCATATGCTAAGTTCTTTTACGTGAGTGCCACTTTTGTCATCTCTTGTATAAAATAGCGCCTTTTTGTTTGCGATATTAGTATATGCTTGGGCTGCGGTTTTGGCGGTTTTTATCTGTGCGGGATCATCTTTTGGACCTATGATGTAAAATTCATTAGACCCAATTAACGTTCGATTTTTAGCCGCACCTTTTGCAACAAGCTCCTTTTCTTCTTTTGGAGAGTGCGTCATGGATATATCGACTTTCCCGTCTTCAAGTAGCTTTAGCCCTTTACCGCTACCAGCTTTTATCCAGCAAATTTTTGTATCATTTTTGGCGTTAAAGCTGTTTGCAAGAGCTTCTAAAAGTCCAAGTTCGCCAGGGCTTCCTGTGGCTAGTTTAAGCTCGGTAGCGCCGTTGCCGTAAATTTTACTACACTCTGCGGCGTAGAAATTTGAAACCAAAAGCAGACTTAACAATAACAGTTTTTTCATCTTAACTCCTTATTTTTAAGATTATGCTATTTTAGCATATCTGCAAAATTTTACAAGAGCGTATTTTTAAATTTATAGGTGTGATCAAGATGGAAATGTGCAAATTTTTCCGATAAGAGTATGAAAATTTTACAAAATAGTGTTTTTGTTACCAAAACCAAATAAAATTTTAGTAGAATTAATAAAAATTAAAAACAAAGGATGAGCGATGATTTGGTTTTTCTTTTGCGTTGGACTACTTATACTAGCCTATTTTACTTACGGTAAGATAGTTGAGAAGATCTTTGTCATAAACCCTGATCGTAAAACACCCGCCATGCAGATGGCTGACGGTGTGGATTATGTCAAGATGTCAAATCCAAAAGTGTTTTTGATACAGCTTTTAAATATCGCAGGACTTGGTCCGATATTTGGTCCGATCATGGGCGCGCTTTATGGACCGGTTGCTATGCTTTGGATAGTTTTTGGTTGTATATTTGCTGGTGCGGTGCATGATTATTTTTCCGGTATGTTAAGCGTTAGAGCCAACGGCGCGTCTGTGCCTACGGTAGTTGGCGAGTGGCTTGGCACATGGGCTAAACACTTTATGAATATCTTTGCGCTTGTGCTTTTGCTTCTTGTCGGAGTGGTTTTTGTTCTTGGTCCGGCTAAGCTTTTATCCGGTCTTACTTCACTTGATGTTAGTTTGTGGGTATTTATCATATTTACTTACTACATCCTTGCTACGCTTGTTTCTATTGATAAGATCATAGGTAGATTTTACCCATTTTTTGGGGCATTGCTACTGTTTATGTCGGCTGGACTTACGATAGGTCTTATAGTTAGCGGTAAGGAATTTTACTCAGTCGGTCTTGACTTTTTTACTAACTACGATCCAAAAGGGCTGCCTATCTGGCCTTTACTGTTTGTTACTATCTCTTGTGGCGCGATCTCTGGCTTTCACGCGACTCAATCACCTCTTATGGCAAGATGTATACAAGACGAGAAGTCAGGTCGCATGATATTTTATGGGGCGATGATACTTGAAGGTATTATCGGTCTTATCTGGTGCACATTAGGACTTAGCTTTTATGAAAGTCCTGAGCTTTTAGGTGCTGCTATTGCAGCAGGATCTCCGTCCGGTGTTGTTCATGAGATATCTATCGCACTTCTTGGTAGCGTAGGCGGTATCATAGCTGTTTTGGGTGTCGTTATACTTCCTATAACTTCTGGAGATACGGCATTTCGCTCGGCTCGTCTTATCATCGCAGACTTTTTTAAGCTATCTCAAAAAGAGATAATTAAAAGGCTTATGATAGCTGTGCCGTTATTTGCCATTGGTATCTTTGTATCTACTCAGGATTTTAATATCATTTGGAGATATTTTGGTTGGGCAAATCAAACAACCGCTGCCATAATGCTATGGGCAGCTTCGGCTTATCTTTATAAAACCAATAAATTTCACTGGATCACTACGATACCTGCTGTGTTTATGACTGCTGTAGTTGCCACTTATCTTGCAAATGCAAAGATAGGTTTTGGGCTTGAGCTAAATGTATCAACCGCTATTGGTGTGGTTGTTTCGTTTGCTTGTTTGGTAGCATTTCTTAAAATCCCACGCAACAAAGCCTAAAATGTAGCCCCAAGAGTGGAGTGGTCCACCCTTGGGATCAAATTTCTCCTAGCTTATAAAACATCAAATTTAAACGTCATATATTTTTTGATATAATCACCCCTTTAAATCACTAAAAGGAACATTTATGAAAATTTTAGAAAACAAAAGGGGTGCTAAGCTCAACCTTTTATCTTCTCTTATACTTTTTTGTATCGGCGGAGTGCTTTATTATTACTACGACTACAGGGCTTCAGCGATATTTACTATGGTTGTGAGTGCGATTTGCGTTGTGTTTTGCTTGAAAAAGATATTTCAAGAGAGTTTTATCTTGATAGAAAATGACGGGTTTGTTATAAAAAAGGCAGGCAGGCAGGCTAAATTTTACTTTGCCGATATAAAAGGTGTTTATACGAAGATCGTAGAAAAGAAGAGTGGGGTTGAAATTTTAGTCGTAAGTTTTGGTCGAGCCAAATTTGACCTTGAACTTATCCGTGGACTTATGTATCATGCGGGTGAGAGTGATGCGAGTTTGCCAAATATATATGAAAAATCAATCTATGAGATAAGAAGTATTATCAAAGAGAAGCTTGAAAATTTCAACTCAAAACAAGCCTAAAACGGACTAAATTTAAACCGAGTAAGAAGTAAAAATGATAAAAATTTTATTTGTTTGCCATGGAAATATTTGCCGTTCGCCAATGGCGCAGATATTTATGCAAAATTTAATCAGCCAAAATGGGCTTGATGATAAAATCTATGTGGACTCAAAAGCTACGCATACCGATGAGATCGGCTCGCCTCCATACTATGAAACTGTTAGAATTTTACGTGAAAACTCTATCCCCCTTATAGACCACAAGGCAACACAGATAACGCATTGCGATCTTGCAAACCATGATCTGATCCTTTGTATGGATGATGAAAACATGCACTCTTTAAAAAGAGTTTTTGGCACTCATGAAGATATTGGTCAAAAGGTAAAATTTCTGCTTGAATTTGCACCAGAAAATTTAAGCAGAAACGCTTCCGATCATAAGAATTTTATCATCGACGATCCGTATTATACGCGTGATTTTAAAAAATGCTATGAAGATATAAGTCGTTCGTGCGAAGGTTTACTTGAGTATTTAATGCAAAAAATTTAAAACAAAAAAGGCGGAAATCCGCCTTAAATTTACTTTACCTCGTATCTCTCGCCTGGGTTCATCTCGATGATTTCCCAAGGAAGACCTTGTTTGTTTAGCTCATCCATAAATGGTTTCGCGTCAAACTGCTCCATGTTAAAGACACCTTTGCCACTCCAAATTCCTTTAGCTACCATCAGTGAGCCTATCATCGCAGGCACGCCAGTAGTGTAGCTAACAGCCTGAGCTCCCGTTTCGGCGTAGCAAGCCTCGTGGTCGCATACATTATATATGTAAACTTGTCTTTCCTTGCCATCTTTTAGTCCGCGTATCACGCAGCCGATATTTGTTTTACCCTTTGTGCGTGGACCTAGGCTTGCAGGGTCAGGAAGTAGGGTCTTTAGAAACTGTATAGGCACGATTTTAACGCCGTTGTGTTCTACTTCGTCTATTCTGAGCATACCCACATTTTCTAGGCACTTCATATGTGTTAAGTAGCTTTGTCCAAATGTCATAAAGAAGCGGATGCGCTTTAGTCCTTTGATATTTTGCACTAGGCTCTCAAGCTCCTCGTGATATAGCAGGTAGCTATCTTTTACGCCTACTTTTGGGTAGTCCCACTTAAATCCTATCTCCATAGGCTCAGTTTCTATCCACTTGCCGTTTTCCCAGTATCTGCCCTTTGAGCTTACTTCGCGTAGGTTGATTTCAGGGTTGAAGTTTGTTGCGAATGCATATCCGTGATCGCCTGCGTTGCAGTCTAGGATATCTATCTCGTGAATCTCGTCAAATAAATTTTGCTGTGCGTAGGCGCAAAATACGTTTGTCACGCCTGGGTCAAATCCTGAGCCTAGAAGCGCCATTGTATTTGCGCTTTTGAAATTTTCATCCTTTGCCCATTGCAGTTTATACTCAAATTTCGCAGTGTCAGGATGTTCGTAGTTTGCAGTGTCAATGTATGGGATACCGGCTTTCACGCACGCATCCATAAGCGTTAGGTCTTGATATGGAAGTGCGACGTTTAGTAGCAAGTCCGCGCCCGTTTTTTTGATAAGCTCTACTACCGCGTCTGTGTCGTCAGCGTCTATGCTTGCTGTATCTATAGTGACACCCAAACGCTCTTTTATAAATTTAGCTATGTTATCGCACTTGCTTTTTGTGCGGCTTGCAAGGGTTATCTTGCTAAAAACGTCTTTATTCATAGCGCATTTTACGGTCGCTACTTGGCTTACTCCGCCAGCCCCGATGATTAAAATATGTTTCATTTTGGCTCCTTAAATTTTCAAAGCTTAATTTTATCAAAGTTAATATAAATTTATGGCTTTACATATTTATCAGGCGTCATGTCGGAGTTTTTAACGATATGAATTTGTAATTTCTCTCTTGTTCAAGTGCTGTTAAGCTTTGCTTAATCGCCTTTATTTTATCATACGAACGAAGATAAAATTGTTAAGGATTTGTATGGTAGAGATCGAATTTTTAGGACCTATTAAATTTCAAAATATCAAAATGCAAGCGTCAAATTTGGGTGAAGTAAAAGAAAAACTTGGCGAATGCAACGAGCTTGAGCTAAATGAGTGGCTTAAAATTTGTGCGGTAGCGGTTAATGACGATGTTGTAACAAGTCTTGATACACCTCTAAAAGATGGCGATAAAATTTCTATATTGCCACCGATTTGCGGAGGTTGAGATGGAACTTTACGACGGAAGTCTTGATGTTTGCAAGATAACAAATCGTTGGTATAACGATGTTAAAGATAAAAACTGCGGAGCGCTCATTACCTTTACTGGTATCGTGCGTGAAGAGGGTGGCATAAGCGCGCTAAGCTTTGATGTGTATGAGCCTATACTGAAAAAATGGTTTAACGCTTGGGAGCAAAGGGCGGCAGAACAGGGAGCGTTTGTGCTTTTTGCTCACTCAAAAGGTGATGTGGCAGTGCATACTAGCTCGTATATAGCAGGTGTCGTAAGCCCACAAAGGAAGGTTGCATTAAGACTTATAAATGAATTTGTCGAGGATTTTAAGGCAAATGCACCGATTTGGAAATACGATGTGATAGATGGCGAGAGAATTTATGCCAAAGATCGCTCTCAGGCGATAAACGGTGCTGGACTTTTGGCGTGATAAGATAAACGGAGTGATAAATTTCACCCCGTCTTTAACCATTAGGCTGTTACTTTTTTATTAAATACTCCAACATAAACAGCAAAAGCAAAACCGATCAAAAGCGCATAAGGCGCAGCGTCCGTTATACCTTTTGGTGAACTTGCAAGTATGAAGTTGTGAGCAAATGCTGCTCCTGCCATCATGCCGATAACAAAGATCACTGAGCTTAAATTTCCAGTTCCCATCTGCACTAAATGTTTACCAGGGCAACCCTCGCTTAGGCTAAAGCAAAGACCTGCCAACATCATGCCCAAAAAGTTCCAGATGTATTGGTTGTGCGCGATAGGCTGTCCTTCAAAACCGAATTTGTATTGACCAAAGATAATGTTTACTATTGTGGCAAAAACGATAATGCTAATAATGCCGGAAAACATCGAAAAGTCACCTCTAAACGCTTTACTAAAAGCGCCTACGCTACAAAATTTACTTTTTTGCATAAATATACCGATAATTACGCTTGCAGCAAGCGAAACAAGTATGCTTGCATGCATAGCACCAGGACCTTTTTCGGAAGCAAATATCGCACCGTTGCCTACTTTAAGTCCAAAAATCAAAGCTAAAAGAAGAATAACCGCCATGATAACAGGTAAAATTCCTATCGCGGCTTGTATTTTTACGCCCTCGTTTAAAGCATATCCACGTTTTTTAAAGAAGATACCGGCACTAACTCCGACTGCGATACCTAAAAATCCGGCTATCGCACTCATATCTCCGCCACCAAGTCGTAAAAATGCTCTCCATGGACAACCTAAAAATACAAGGCAACCTATCATTGCAAAAACGCCTAAGAAAAATCTCGTAAAAGGCGATGAACCGGTTGTCGGTGTAAATTCTTTAGTCCAAAACACACTGGCTAAAAATCCGCCAAAAACTAGACCAATGATCTCCGGTCTTAGATATTGCAATGTGGCTACATTGTGAAAACCAAGAGCTCCTGTCGTATCTCTTAAGAAGCATGCAGCGCAAACACCCATGTTTCCTGGATTGCCAAGATAGACTAAAAGCGCACCCAAAGCACCCAAAGCCGCACCAGCGACTATATACCATTTGAAATTATTCATGAAATTTCCTGAATTAAGATAAAACCAACCTGATTTCTAAGGTCGAATTCTACACTCAATAAAATAAAAAACAAATAAAATAATACTGATTATTTAATGCAAAAATGTTACAATGATGCATATTTAAAAGTTTTAAAATAGGAGAATAGTGTGAAACAATGGGCAAAATATGAAGATACGCTAGAAATTTTAAGATCAACGGTAAAGCCTTGGAGTAATGTGCAAAAAGTAGCCATTACGCAAGCGCTTGACCGCTATATAGCCGTCGATATAGTCGCAAAAGACAACTATCCCTCAAGAGAGCTTTCGGCAATGGACGGCTACGCCTTTAAATGGAGTCAAAATTTAAGTGAACTAAATTTAACGACTGATTTGCCCGCAGGTACCGATAAAGGGCTAGTTATAAATGAAAATGAATGCATAAAAACTTTTACTGGTTCGCTTGTGAGCGAAGGGACAGACACGCTTATACCGGTTGAAAACGTCGAAATAAACGGCAATAAAATTTTAATCAAAAAACAAGTGCCAAAGGGTTTTGCCGTACGTGAAATAGGCGAAAGCTATAAAAAAGGAGAAATTTTAATCAAAAAAGGCGCTAAGCTAGGTTATGCCGAGATCGCTCTTCTTGCCGAGCTTGGAGAATTTCATGTAAGCGTTTTTATCCGTCCTAGAGTCGCGATACTTGCAACCGGAAGCGAGATAAAAGACCTTGGTGAAGCACTTGAAAATCCGGCACAAATTAGAAGTTCAAACCATATCGCCTTGGCCATGATGATGCAAAAAATGGGAGCTGAGCCGATAGTTTGCGAGATAGTTCGCGATAAAAAAGAACTCGTGCAAGAAGCCATAGTAAACGCTCTTAAGAGTGCTGACGTGTTAATTACTACAGGTGGCGTTAGTATGGGGGACTATGACTTTGTAAAGGCGGCACTAAAAGATAATTTTAATATCATTATAGATGGGGCGGGCATAAAACCGGGACGTCATATAAAAGTCGCTACTTCAGGCGATAAATACATATTTGCACTTCCTGGTTTTCCTTACTCGGCGATGGTTATGTGCGTGCTTTACGTGCGCGTCTTGCTTAATGCTTGGTTTGGTGTAAGCGAGCCAAAACTAACGGCGATACTTGATGAAGACTACACGAAACGTTCGCCATTTTTAGAATTTACGGCTGTAAATTTAAGTGTGAGAGATGGTAAAATTTATGCGAATTTAGACGGTAAAAAGCTAGGAAGCTCCGCGATAGTAAATAACCTAACCAACGAAGCCGCACTTTTGATAGTGCCAAAAGAGACGGAATTTATCGCTAAAGGCGAGGTTGTTGAAATTTTAAGGATGGTTTAGATCGGCTTTGGGTTTTAAACTAGCATTGAGAGGTAAATGCAAACATCAAGCGTCTTTTGCCTCTTTAAATTTTATCTTCCAGCCCTCATCTTTTAAGGCATTTAAAAAGGTAAGCATATTTTGTGCAAAGTCATCTTTGGTGTTGAGTAAAATTTGTGCGTTTTTTATTAAAATTTTACCGCTTCGCAAAGAGTTTAACTCATCCCAAAACGCGTCTAAATTTTTAGCGCATTCATTAAGATGTGGAAAGAAAGCGACTTGAATACAAGATAGTAAGCTTTGTTTGTCTGTTATCTTACTAGCGTCGATGACGTATCTTGTGTGTTTTGAAGCTTTACTTTTCATTTTTTACTTGTTCAAAGCTCTCATAATGATCGGCAGTATAAAATATCAGCCCGTCGTTTGAAAATACTATGCGTTTTGCGCTACGCTTGCCGCCTTTGTAGTCGATATCCGCCTCGCGCCATATACGACCTTTTGCCTCGGGAAGTTTTCTTTCAAAATTTCTAAAAACATCTCCACCGATACTTTTACCTTTGGCCACTTCCCATAGGTTGCCTTTGTTTGCCTGCCAACCAAGCTTTAAAGCTTCTTTTTTAGTTATGTAGTTATTTGGAAGATGTTTGTAGTAAAAGACATAGCTAGCAACTTCTTTTTTGCTTGTATAAACACCGTTTTTATCGATATTTGTCTGTGTTTGTTGGATTTGGTTTGGCGTGTTGCTTGGTTGATTTATAAAGAAATTTATAGATACCGCAAGTAAAAATACAAGAGATAAAATCGTTTTTTTGTTCATTTGAATTCCGTTAATATACCTTATTAAGCGCGTTTGAGACGATTTTGGCACTTGTGAAAGCAAAGTGGAGATTATAACCGCCAAGCATGCCGGTAACGTCTAAAACTTCGCCGATAAAGTATAAATTTTTAATATCCTTGCTCTGGAAATTTTCATCAATTTGTGCAGTAGTAACCCCACCTTTAGACACTTCTGCTTTGTTAAATCCAAATGTCCCGGCAGGTGCGAAACGATAGTTAAAAAGCTCTAAAATTTTAGCCTTTTCATCATTGCTATATTCGCTAAAAGCAGCGTCTTGTAGGTTGTTTTGACGTAGAAATTCAAGCACAAATCTCTTTGGCAAAGGCAGGACGCTTGTTAGTTGTTTTTTGCCTTGGGTTAAATTCTTAGGCTCGAAATTTGGTAAGAAATTTATACTAATTGTCCCCTTTTGCCAAAAAAGTGAGGCGTTAAGCACGCAAGGACCGCTAATGCCTTTGTGTGTAAAAAGTATGTCGCCTTGTAAAATTTTATCACCTACAGACATTTTAGCATTTAGGCTAATTCCGCTTAGTTCTTTAAACCAAAATTCGCTTTTTTGAACGCTAAAGCCAACTAGGGCAGGGGAGAAATTTATCGTTTTGAGCCCGAAATTTTGTGCGATTTTAAGCCCTATATCGCTTACTCCAAGCCTTTTATAGCTTATACCCCCGGTTGCTACGACTAAATTTACGGCATAAAATTTCTCGCCCTTTGTTGATAAAATTTCAAAAATTTCACCGTTTTTACTAGCGTTTATAACCTCGGTGTTGTAAAAAATTTTAGCATTTATCTTTTGTAAAAGCGTGTTTAAAACACTTTTGGAAGAGCTTTTTGTAAAAAACTGCGACTCTTTTTGCTCTTTAAATTCGATATTTTTAAAAAAGTCTAAAACATCATTAAACTTAAACGCATTCAAGGCTTTTTTTATAAATTTACCATCTGTAAGGTAGTTTTGCTCGCTGATGTGCCTATTTGTGATATTACAACGACCTCCGCCACTGATTAAAATTTTATTTCCGGCGGATGGATTTTTCTCAAGGATAGCTACGTTTTTTGCTTTTAAATTTGCTGCTAGAAAGAGCCCTGAAGCGCCTGCACCGATGATTAAAACGTCATAAATTTTATCCACTTTATCGCTAATGCCTTAAATTCCTAGTGCTTCTTTGAGCTGATCTTGGGTTATGATTTGCGAGTTGTATTTTATCACATAGTTTGTTTGTGTTTTATAGCACTCAACTATGCCTTTTAGTTGTGAAATTTCATTTAAATTTAGACTCTTAGAAAGCTCTAGGTATAAATTTTTAAATAAAGCGGGATTATCAAGTCTTGTTAAAAGTATAAGCCAAACTATGCAAAGCAGAATAAAGACTCCGCAAAGAGCGTCAAGATCGAAAAATTTGAGTAAAGCACCCGCGCCAACTCCGCCGATAAATGTCCCCATAAAGCCAGAGGAGTTAAACACTCCAAGTGCGGCACCTTTTTCTCCTGCTTTTGCAAATTTTGAGGCGATTGATTGCATTATTGGTTCGTGGAGATTAAAGCCGATGAAAAACATCACGATCCCTGCACAAAACATGATCTCGTTTGCGCTAAAGCCAAAAAGTAGATAAGCCGCAATAAATAGTAAAATTCCTATGAGCAAAAGTTGCTTTCCAAGCCCTCTTTTTTCTCCCATCGCTCCGCCCAAGCCCATGGCCATAAAACCAAATATCGTGGAAATGGAGTAGATTTTCCAAAGCTCTTGTTTATCCCAGCCAAAATCATGCACTAAGACGATAGGAATTATCAAAAATGCGACAGACATCAGCATCTTTTGCATAAAATTTGTAGTGTTCATGAGAAATAAATTTTTATTTGAGATTAGTTTGAAAAATGGAGTTTTTGAACGAAAAGACTCTATCTTTTGCTCTTTTGGCACTAGAGTGTAGAGTAAGATAATGCTTAAAAAAGTAAGCATGATACTAAGATAAAAGAGGCTTGAAAGTCCAAATTTAGCGCTCATTGCTGGAGCTATAAGCATTGAAAGCGCAAATGAAACTCCGATAAAGCCACCCATTATCGCCATAGCCTTACCGCGCATCTCTTCTTTTGTGTTGTCGCTTATAAGTGCCGTCGCCACGCCACCTATCGCGCCTACGCCTTGGACTAAACGACCAAGAATCATGGTATAAATATCTTGCGCCCACGCACAGATAAATCCACCGACGATAAAGACTAAAAGTCCAAAAAGTAGTGTAACCTTGCGTCCGAAACGATCCGAAAGATAGCCAAAAGGTATCTGGAAGATCACCTGCATGAGCGCGTAAACACCGATTAGAACGCCGATTAGAAATTCGTTTGAACCATCAAGCTCAAGCGCATAAAGGCTGATAACCGGAAGAATGATAAAAATACCAAAAAATCTACTACCAATGATAAAAGATATAGGCAAAACGCTTTTAAACATTAAAAATTTCCTTTGAAAAATATAGATTTTACACTAAAAAGACTTAAAATTTAAAGCGTTTTTTGATAAAATCCGTATTATTTTTTAAGGAGCGAGGATGTATAAATTCTTTGCGGGGATTTTGTTTGTGATGATTTTGCTGGTGGGTTGCGCTAAGCCGGATACCGCACAAAAGCATTTTGAAAATTTTGAAGCGGCAATGAAAGTTAAGGACTATGATAAGGCTAAGAAAAACGTAGATAGTGCGTGCGCTATGAACCATGCGCAGGCGTGTTATGCGGATGGTCAGCTTTATTTGCATGCGCAAAATAAACCATCGGCAATTAAGAGATTTACCAAAGCTTGCGAGTTTGATCATGCGTTAGCTTGCGCAAAACTAGGGCGACTTTTAATGGGAAGTTCAGATATTAAAGGTGGTTTTGAGGCTTTGAAAAAGGCGTGTGAACTACAAGATGCTCTATCTTGCGCTTATCTTGCTAGATTGCATACGGTTGGTATGGGTGAAGTTATAAAAAAAGATGAAAGTATAGCAAGCGAGTATCATAAAAAAGCATGTATGATCGATAAAGAATTTTGTGAGCAAAACAAATGAAAATAGTACTTGCAACATCAAACAAAGGTAAGGTAAAAGAGATAAGAGAATTTCTAAAAGAGTATGAAATTTACGCATTAAGCGAGATCATGTCGCCGTTTGAGATAGTTGAAAACGGAGAGGACTTTAAGCAAAATGCACTCATCAAAGCTCGCGCGGTTTTTAAGAAGCTTTGCGAGTTAAATTTGCAAGATGAATTTATCGCATTAAGCGATGACAGTGGCATAAGTGTCGATGTTTTAGGTGGCGCGCCCGGAATTTACTCGGCTAGATATAGTGGTGAGAGAGCCACTGATGCTAGCAACCGTGCAAAGCTGATCGAAGGACTAAAAAATAAAAACGTTAAAAGCTCAAAGGCGCATTATACGGCCTGTATCGCAGTGGCTTCAAAATACGGTGAATTTAGCGCACATGGTTTTATGAACGGAATGGCGATTGATGAAGAAAGAGGTGAAAACGGTTTTGGATATGACGCGCTTTTTATCCCAAACGGTTTTAATCATACACTCGGAGAGCTCAAAGATGATGTGAAGCTTGAAATTTCACATCGCTCAAAAGGGCTTTTGCTTATTAAATTTGTATTAAAGTCGTTAAAAAAGAAATTTAAGTAGCGCTAGAGCGCAAAAACGACTTTTGCAATATAAAGGAATAAAATGATAAATGATGTAATAAATTCGATAAAAACCCCGGCATACGTCTGCGAAGAGGCGCTTTTGCGTAAAAATTTAGAGCTTTTAAAGCGTGTTAAAGATGAGAGTGGGGCTAAAATTTTAGTCGCGCTTAAAGGCTTTGCTCTAAGCGGAGTTATGGATATTGTTAGCGAGTATCTTGACGGAGCGACTTGTAGCGGACTTTGGGAGGCAAAATTCGCTCATGAGTTCGTAAAAGGCGAGATCCACACCTACTCTCCAGCCTTTAAAGATGAGGACTTTGAGGAGATAATGGCCATCTCAAAACACGTGGTTTTTAATAGCTTTAATCAATGGGCGAAATTTAAAGATAAAGCGCTAGCAAACGGCGTAGTTTGTGGGCTTCGCCTCAACCCAGAGAGCTCTGCGTCGCCAACTGATATGTATAATCCATGTGCTAAATTTAGCCGTCTTGGTATCACAAGGGCAAATTTCAAGCCTGAAATGCTGGAAGGTATCACGGGGCTGCATTTTCATGCACTTTGTGAGGAGAGTGCGCAAAGCTTAGAGACCGTGCTAATGGCGTTTGAGGAGAAATTTGGAGAGTTTATACCAAAGATGAAATGGATAAATTTTGGTGGCGGACACCATATCACAAGAGATGATTATGATGTAGATCTGCTCATCTCGCTTATTAAAAATTTCCATGAGAAATACGGCGTCGAGGTTTATCTTGAGCCTGGAGAGGCAGTTGGCTGGCAGACTGGATTTTTGATCTCAAGTGTGCTTGATATAGTAGAAAATGAGAAAAATATCGCCATTTTAGATACTTCTGCCGAGGCGCACATGCCAGATACCATCCTCATGCCTTATCGCCCTGCCGTAAGAGGCGAGAGTAAAAACGGCAAATTTAGTTATCGTTTTGGAGGCAACACTTGTTTAGCAGGAGATATCGTAGGGCAAGATGCAGGAAATGCAGACTATAAATTCGAGAACGAATTAAAGATCGGCGACAAGGTAATATTTGAGGATCAAATTCACTACACAATCGTAAAAAACACGACTTTTAACGGTATTATGCTGCCCGATTTGCTCCTGCTTAAACAAAACGGCGAGATAAAGACGCTTAGGAAGTTTGGCTTTGAGAGCTACCGAGATAGAAACTAAAATTATAAATTTGACCAAAAAGTCGGATATGCTTATATGAAAAACGAGTTGCTTTTTAGAATTTTTACTTTTTTGGATTGGGCAAATAGCTTTTAAAAGGCAACTTTGTTATATCTTCTGTGAGTTTTGTAAAAGATTTCGATGTAGTTTTAACACGAAAATCGCACAAAAACATCAAAATTATAATATGCAATTAAGGCATATTTAAGTAACGTTTAATTTTAAAAACTTATATTTTTTTAAGACTAGCTACTAAGCAAAGTTGTGATAAATTTTCAAAAATGGATAATATTGAGTTATCAAAATGGCTTCTTTAGGGAGCTTAAAATAAGGAAATAAAATGAGCGATACAAAAAGTGTCTTAAACGCTAGGCGAATTTATTATCTGCTATTTTCGCAACTTTTTGTTTTTACAGATAAACAAAATCGCTATGATAAGGTTTTAGACCTTTTAAATATCATAAAACAGTCCCCTCTTAATGATGAATGCGCCAAAGCAATAGACAACCTTTTATTAAAATTTAATACACAAAACCTTGAAAATATCGTGCAAGAATACGACGATATATTTCATGCTCCACCACATGCTATACACAACAGTTTTTCTTTTTATGAAGAGGGTTATGAGACCGGAAGTGCGTGTGCTAGAGTTAGAAAAATACTTGCTAAAACCAAGATCAGAAGAAATGAAGTAGATTTTAAAGAGAATGAAGACAATGTTGGATTTTGTTTTGCGCTTATGCAAGAGTTTTTAAATTCTCAAATTTCAGATGACGAAGAGAGTGGAGAATTTGCCTCACAGCTTTTTAAAACTATTATAAATCCAAACATAGATGACTTCATAGATGCTGTTTATGAGCATGAAAATTCAGACGCTTATGCGCTAGCCTGTATCATTCTACAAAATTTTATAGAATTTGAAAGAATTTTTTACGAAACACCAAAACCTATCGTAGATAGAAAGATAAAGGTTCAAGACGGAGTATCACGCTCAGAGGTTTTAAGAAGAGAACAAAACAGACGAGCTAAACGCCTTGAGCGAGAGCTTAGTAGTGATGTATAAACGAAATAAGAACGATAATAAAAAAGAGTGGCTATAACACGGAAAGGAAACTTTATGGAAAAAAAGAGTAGACGTGAGTTTATAAAAAAACTTATGTTAGGAACAACTGCGGTGGGTGCCGTAGCTGTTGGATCTAAGGCGCTCGAAGTCAAAGAGGACGAGCAAACAAAGCAAGTTTTATATAAAAGAAATAAAACTTGGGAATTTTACTATAAACAAGCAAAATAGATAAAAACAATAATAAGGAAAGGAAGAGGAAATGAGAGAAAATGCATCGCCTTTAGTGGGCAGACGCTCTTTTCTTAAAATGGCATCCTTGGGTGCTATTGCCGGTGCAGGTAGCGCATTTGCTAGTGATGCCGTTAGAAAAGCTACGGCTCATGAGATAGGCAACCCATATCCGGGTTCAAAAATGGTTAAATCGATTTGCAGTATTTGCTCTGTAGGCTGTGGTGTAATGGGCGAAGTCGTAGACGGAGTTTGGGTACGCCAAGAGGTAGCACAAGATCACCCAATTAGTGCAGGTGGACACTGCTGTAAAGGTAGCGACGTTATAGATATGGTTCGCTCACACTGCCGTGTAAAATACCCAATGGTAAAAGAAAATGGCAAATGGAAGCGTATAAGCTACACAGAAGCACTTGATAGAATAGGTGAACAACTAAAAAAATATCGCGAGAAAAACCCTGAGCAAGTAATGTTTTTGGGTTCAGCTAAAGATAGCAACGAGCAGAGTTACTACATCAGTAAATTTGCTGCGATGTTTGGGACAAATAATCTAGATCACCAAGCAAGAATTTGACATAGCGCAACAGTCGCCGGTGTGGCGAATACGTGGGGTTATGGCGCGATGACAAACCACCTTGGAGATATCCAAAACTCAAAATCTATATTTATAATAGGTGCAAACCCAGCGGTAAATCACCCTGTTGGTTTTAGACACTTTTTAAAGGCTAAAGAAAACAACGGTGCGAAACTAATCGTAGTTGAACCAAGATACACAAGAACTGCGGCAAAAGCTGATATTTTTGCTCAAATTCGTCCTGGAACAGACATACCGTTTATGTATGGTATGATGCATTTGATCTTTAAAAACGGCTGGGAAGATAAGAAATTTATCGAAGATCGTGTTTATGGAATGGATGAAATTCGTAAAGAGGCTGAGCACTGGACACCTGAAGTAGTTGAGGATGTAACCGGCTGCAAGCCTGAAAAACTACTTGAAGTAACAGAAGTTTTTGCTAAAAACAAACCCGGATGTGTAGTATGGGCAATGGGTCTAACACAACACACTATCGGTAGTTCAAATACTCGTATAGCTTCTATTTTGCAATTAGTTATAGGCAACATGGGTAAAGAGGGCGGCGGCTGTAACATCCTTCGCGGTCACGATAACGTTCAAGGTGCTAGCGATATGGCAAATGCTCCTGATAGCTTACCTGGTTATTATGCTAAAAATGAAGAAACTTGGAAGTATTTTGCCAAAATGTGGGGCGTAGAATACGAATGGTTACAAAAAAATTACATCAAACCTGAATGGATGTTTAAACCCGGCTTTACACTAGCTAGATGGTGGGCAGGTGCATTAAACGGCAAAGATGGAAATGATGCGATAGAAAATGCGGGAGATGCACTAAAGGCTCTTGTTGTTATAGGCAACGGTATAACTTCAACTGCTCAACAAGTTAAGGTTCAAGAGGGTCTTGACGCGTTGGAGCTTTTGGTTTTAGCCGATCCATTTGTAAATGAAGCGGGAATTATAACAAACAAAAAAGATAATGTATTTTTACTTCCTGCTACATCACAGTTTGAAAACAGCGGAACAGTTGTAGCTACAAACAGAAGCGGTCAATGGAGAAGCAAAATTTCTAACGCAATGTATGAAAGCAAACCGGATCATGAAATTTTATTTGAGCTATCTAAGCGTTTGGGATTCTATGATGAACTAACTCGCACTATCCGTGATGCAAACGGTAACATTGAATGGCCTGAAGCAGCAACTCGCGAAATAGCAAAAATAGTAAAATCTATCGGCCTTACCGGTTGGACGCCTGAAAGACTAAAAAATCACCAAGAAAACTGGGATAAATTTGACGAGAAAACACTTCTTGGTAAACCAGGAACTCCTGTTGAGGGAGAGTACTACGGACTTCCATGGCCTTGCTGGACAGAAGATCACCCAGGCAGCCCGATACTATATAACGTAGATGTTCATGTTATGAAAGGCGGTATGGGCTTTAGAAATCGCTTTGGACTAGAGCACAACGGTGTTAGCCAGTTGGCAGCTGAGGGCTCTGCTCCTGTTGGGGGTGTTGTAAACGGCGGTTATCCTCAAATAACAAAAGCAAATATCGAAGCAGTGCTTGGCATAATTCTAACCGATGAAGAGCGTGAAGCAATGGGCGCTACATGGGCGACTGACGGAAGTGGTATAATCGCTAAAAAATGTATGGAAAAGGGCATTGCTCCATATGGAAATGCAAGAGCTAGAACTATTGTTTGGACATTTGTCGATCAAATTCCAAAACACAGAGAGCCATTGCACTCACCACGTCATGACCTAGCGCAAAAGTATCCAAGCTTTGAAGATAAGCCAAACCACTATCGTGTTCATACTCAATACAAGAGCTTGCAGCTAAGCAAGGATTTCTCAAAAGAATTTCCTGTAAACTTAATAACTGCTCGCTTAGTAAATATGAGTGGTGCAGGTATGGAAACTAGAGCTAGTAAATACCTAGCAAGACTAACACCTGAAATGTTTGCCGACATCCATCCTGATATGGCTAAAGATTATAATCTTAAAGACGGCGATATGATATGGATACATTCACCTGAAGGCACGAAGATAAAAGTCAAGGCACGTGTTGTTCCGTCTGTTCTTCCTGGTATGGTGTTCTTGCCATTTCACTTTACGGGTGTTATGCAGGGCGTTGATATGACGGGAAATTTCCCTGATGGAACTAAACCTTTTGCCGTAGGCGAGAGTGCAAACACTGTTGCGAATTACGGATATGATATTGTTACTCAAATCCCTGAAACAAAAGGTGGTTTGTGTAGGATAGAGAAGGCGTAAGGAGACTATGATGAGCGAATTTAATCAAAATAATAGACTAAAATTTTACTGTGACAACGACCGTTGTATTGACTGCAACGGTTGTGCGGTCGCATGTGATGAGGCTCACGAGCTTCCTATCGGCGTTAGAAGACGCCGTGTTATTACGCTAAACGAAGGAGTTATAGGCAAAGAGGTATCTACGTCTATAGCTTGTATGCACTGCGAAGATGCGCCTTGTTCGCTTGTTTGTCCGGTTGACTGCTTTGTTATACGTCCTGATGGTATCGTTCTTCACGATAAAGAGGTTTGTATAGGTTGCGGTTACTGCTTATATGCTTGTCCTTTCGGTGCTCCACAATTCCCTAGAGAGGGTGTTTTTGGTGCAAAAGGTAGCATGGATAAATGTACTATGTGTGCCGGCGGTGTTAATATCCAAACAAATTCAGAGCATGAATTTGAAGAGTATGGTCAAAATCGTATAGCAGAAGGAAAAGTGCCTGTTTGCGCGGCTATGTGTTCGACAAAAGCTTTACTTGTGGGAGAATCTGATATAATAGAGCAGATTTATCTTGATCGGGTCAGCGCAAGAGGATATGGTGTTAAAAACATCAAAGAATCTCCGACATGGAAAATCGCGTATTATACAAAGGACAGAGTATGAGAGTAATATTAGCTTTTATTGCCTGTGTAATGAGTGCTTTTGCTTTGCATTTACCTGATGGAACAAATCAGTATGACAGTAATGTTTGGGCTGCGGGTAGAGTTGAAAACATAAAAGGTTACGAAGGCGGAATGGGTGAAATTTTTACATTCATCCAAGGAAATAACTACTTTGCTTACGGCGTTGTAGCGATTATTTTGGCGGTTATTGGTGCATTTATCCTGCACTTTTTAATCATTGGTCCAAAACACTTTAGCCACGACGGTAAAAAAGTTTATGCGTTTGACATAGTTGAGAGAATTTCTCACGGTATTGCTGCTCTTTCATGGGTTATATTGGTTCCTACCGGTATAATTATGATGTGGGGTAGCTCATTTGGCGGCGGTGCATTTGTAAATTTCATGCAAGATTTACACGTTATCGCTACTGTTTTCTTTACGATCTCAGTATTTCCTATGATATTTTACTGGACTATTAGAATGCTTCCTGCGGTTTATGATATCCGCTGGATGTTCATAGTAGGCGGATATTTGTCTAAGAAAAAACGTCCTGTTCCGGCAGGTAAATTTAATGCCGGTCAAAAGGCATGGTACTGGGTTGCTATACCTGGCGGTTTAGTTATGATAGCAACAGGTGCTGCGATGTATTTTCTTGACTTTAAAGCGGTTCCGGTAGCTGGCTGGCTTGGAATTTCACAGATCGAAGTTCTTCGCTGGAGTGTAATCATACATAATATCTTGGGTATCGTTTGTGCGGTATTCTTCCTAGTTCACATCTATATGGCAGCTATTGCTATCCATGGAGCTATTTGGTCTATGGTAAATGGATACAAAGAGGAAGAAGAGGTATATGTACTTCACCATTACTGGTATCAAGAGCTTGTCTCTAAAAATAAAATTCCCGTATCTGACTACGAGAAAGTTTACGATAAACTAAAATAAAACACTTAAAAGGGCTTTACTCTAAAGCCCTTTTTTCTTCAAAAGGTAAATATGCAACCTATTTTTACTACAAAGATAACAAAATTTAAGTCAAACGATAGTTTCGAATGCGATGACATACTTGTAAGAGAGATCAAACTTGATATAAATGTTAACGGTGCCAAAGCAGGCTCTATGATGGCAACACCTACAGACGTAGAAGCTCTTGGGATAGGTTATCTTTTAAGTGAAAATATAATTAAATCTTACTCTGATATAGAACATATAGATTTTAACGAAGCTGAGTTAGCATTAAACATAACCGCGCGTATAGATGAGGGAAGTTTAAACATTTTAACTACGGAAAATGTGATCATAAGCGGTTGTGGTAGAAGTGTAACTGCTAGTGTAAATCCTGCAAACATGAAAGCCAAAGTTATACAAAATGATATAAAATTTAAACGCTCTGAAATTTCAAAGCAAATGGGTGAATTTTACACCCAGTGTGACCTTTATGAAAAGACAGGTTGCGTTCATACCGCAAAACTCATGATAGGGGATAAATTTTATATAGGCGAAGATATAGCCCAGCATAATACTATAGACAAAGCCATAGGTAAGGCCGTGATGGATGGTGCAAATTTAAGATATGGAATTTTGATGGTAAGCGGAAGGTTAAGCTCTGAAATGGTAGTAAAGGCTGTTACAAATTCTATCGCGGTGCTTGTTTCAAGAACGGCTCCAACCAGTCTAGGTGTGCTTATCGCAAGAAGATTTAACTTAACTCTTTGCGGTTTTGTAAGAGGAGAAAATTTAAACGTTTATAGCGGAGCGGAGCGTGTCTATGCTTGATAAAGTGCAAGAATATATAGAAAAATTTAAAAATAAAAACGGTAGGCTTGACTGCGGAGTTGCATTTAAAATAGCCGATAAGCTCCAAGTAGACGTTGCTCTTGTTGGAGATACGGCAACGCAAATGGGTGTAAAAATAGACGCTTGTGAGCTTGGTCAGTTTGGCAAGTTGCCTTTGGAATTTGGTAGTGTAATGGCATACAAAAACCTTCAGCCCATGCTTGACGAGAAGTGTCGTATAACTTGCAAAGATGCTAGAGACGCGGCAAAGGGCGTTGGCATGAAAAAGATCCGTTCAACTTTGCGTGATTACAATATCGATGTAAAATACTGTCAGCTTGGCTGCTTTAAAGAAAAAAAAGGAAAGAAGATGATCGTAAAAACAAAGACTTGGATAGAAAACAGCGAAGGCGAGTTGCTCTTTGGCAAGGGAAAAACTGAAGTTCTTGAAGTTATAGCGGAATCGGGCAGCATAGTAAAAGCGGCTGAAATTTTAGGCATGAACTATAAAAAATGCTGGACTCACTTGCAAATTTTGGCTAAAAATTTAGACGAAGATCTTGTAAACACAAAACAAGGCGGCGGCGGAAGTGCCGGAACTACGTTAAATCCACGTGCTTATGAGCTTATAAATGCATACAAGCAGCTTCAAAGAGACATAGAAGACTATGCAAATAACCGCTTTAAAGAGCTGTTTTTAAATGATCAAAAAGATAGAGTTAGCAAAAAATAATTAAAATTTTTAAGCCAAGCCAATAAATCTGGTTTGAAAACTCAAAATTTTTAGGCTCTAAATGTGACTTCTTGTGGCAAAATTTTTAAGTTTTGCGCAAAAGTTAAATTTATCTTGATGTTTGTAAAATGCTTTTTTAATACCAATTCTTCGGTAGAGTGATACCAAATTTAAGCCGTTGGCTTTTGAAACTCATTTTCAGCGGCAAAACTATAATTTGAAAAACGTTAAAATTTAAGCCGTTGGCTTTTGAAACCCAGCCGCTACCGTCACATTCGTATTTTTCTTACTGTTAAAAATTTAAGCCACTGGCTTTTGAAATACGTTCATCTCATCAGTTCTTAACGCTTTTTACTGTTAAATTTTACGTTTTTGGCTTTGGGGTAAAGTAAACTTTCAAACAGCGTGCTTATTGTAGCGTCATGATTTGTATTTTGGTTAAATTTACTCTTTAAAAATTATGCTAAAACGGCAGGATTTATATGCCTAAAATGCAGAATTTACATTCGTAACAAATTTAAGCCAAATACCGTAAAATCAAGCTTTATAAGCATTTAAATATATAAAATCATGTAATATAAGTTTGAAATTTATATAAAGGAGAAAGTATGTTTATTAAGCTAAATGACCGTGTGTATCTAAACACCGATCGCATAACAAGAGTAAAGATAGATAATGTCCAAGACGGCATCCGCATCCGCTTTTATGAAGGCGCTGCACAAGTTGCTAAAAGCGGTAAATTTGAAAGCTATGAAGCTGCTCAAAAGTGGCTTGAGGCTAATTTCGTAAAATAAACCCGTCGGGTCGCAAAAGACCCGATTAATCCTTATAAATTTACTCCCGTATACTACCTTTTATACAAAATATTGTAAAATACATAAAAATATATCAATCTCTAGGAGGTTTGCATGTTTGGCAGTGGCAAAAGACTGGATGAAACAAATGAAAAATTGCGTCTTTTAAACGAAGAAAACAGTGTTTTAAAGCATGAAATAGATGCCCTAAAGTCCCAAATTTCAAGCCTTAAAAGCGCAGATAATAAACAAAGCGATAAAGAGAAGTTAAAGCAAAACATTATCGATCTTTTAATAAATAGCTATGCGGACGGTATAAATTTCCTGCAAGGCACTATGGAGGAAAATCTCTTGATGCTAGGTAGTGTAAATAGCCTAAATAACGAAACCTTCGGCAAGACCAAGGGGCTTCAAGAGAGAGTTGTAACGGTTGTAAATTCAATGCAAGATGTGCAAGGCTCAAGCGATGTTTTGCACACTAATGTTTCTAGTCTAAACTCAAGTGTGGACTCTATCGTTGAGATAATAAATTTAATCAAAGACATATCCGATCAGACAAATTTACTTGCTTTAAACGCTGCTATCGAGGCTGCTCGTGCCGGCGAACACGGACGAGGTTTTGCCGTGGTTGCCGATGAAGTTAGAAAGCTTGCCGAAAGAACGCAAAAGGCGACTCAAGAGGTTGAAGTAAACATAAACGGACTTAAACAAAATGCTAACTCCATGACTGAGATAGCGGAGAAATTTATCAGTCTTTCGCAAGAGGTCTCAACGACTTTGGGTGAATTTCAAAGCAATATCGAAGATGTAAAAACAAACACGGATGATATCCTAAATCAAACCATGAACGTAACAAACGAGATAAATATCAGCAACGGAAAGATAGATCATATAAATTTAAAACTATCGGCATATAAGAACTTTCTTTACGGCGAAAAAGTAGATATGTCAGATCATGTTAATTGCCGTTTTGGCAGGTGGTTTAGCGAACATATCAAGCAAATTTTATCAAACAACTCTCGTGTGATAGATGAAGTGGCAAAACATCATGACAACGTGCATAAAGGGTTGCAAAAAGCAGTTACGCTTTTTGGCGACAAAAGTAGCAAAAAAGATGGTGTTAGCGTGCTTGCCGATGTTGAAAATTCAAGTAAGCACGGGTTTGAAATTTTACTAGAAGCGGTTAGAAAAACTAGAAGATAAATTTAAAAATACAAATAAGATTCAAGTCTTGAATAAATCAAATTTTAAAGGAAAAACATGCAATTAGACTGTAGAAATTTAGAGTGCCCTGAGCCGGTTATTAGAACTAAAAATGCCATTGAAGGCTTAAAAGACGGCGAAGAGCTTGAAATCTTGGTAAATTCGCTTGCCCCACGCGAAAATATATCGAGATTTTTAAAAAACCAAAATCAAAAATTTAGCCTAAGCGACCTTGCAAACGGCGAAACTCTTATAAAAACCGTAAAAAACGGCGAAATTTCTGACGTAAATTTAGATGAATACAGCTGTGAGATCGTAAGTAAAAAACCAGGAAAAGTCATCTATCTTAACGAAGATAGAACAGGTAGCGGACCGGTTGGTGAAACTTTATTGTCAAAATTTTTAGGTGCATTTATGCAGGTTGAGACTAAGCCTTATGCGGTTTTACTTGTAAATAACGCCGTTAAAATGACGACTGATCGCGGACATGTTAGCTTTAAAGTATTAAAAGACCTAGAAAACGCAGGGGTTAAAATTCTTAGTTGCGGAAGCTGCCTTGAAGCTTATAGATTAGTTGATAAATTAGCCATAGGTGAGATAACAAATGCTTTTGAAGTTGCTGATTTACTAAGTAGGTTTGATACGATAAAATTATGATTTATAACGATAAACAACTGACCAAATTTGTTCGTGCTGCGGGTTGAGCTGCCAAACTTGACCCGGCGGGTCTAAACAAAAGTATAGGCACACTAAATTTAGCTCACGAAAATTTAATCTCATCAACAAATAGCAATGAAGATGCTAGTGTTTTTAAGTTAAGCGAAGACCTGGCGCTTGTTCAGACGCTTGACTTTATAACGCCTGTGGTAAACGATCCGTTTATTTACGGGCAGATAGCCGCGGCAAATTCGTTAAGCGATGTTTTTGCCATGGGCGCACAGGTGATCAATGCTTTAAACATTGTTGGTTTTGATAGTTGCAACTTAAGCGAGGAAATTTTAACCGAGATAATGGCCGGCGGTGCCGATAAGGTGAGAGAGTGTGGTGGCGTGATAGTCGGCGGACATAGCATAGCAACTCCTGAGATGTATTATGGTCTTAGCGTTACCGGTAGGGTTCATCCAAAGAAATTTTGGGCAAACAACACCGCAAAAGTCGGAGATGCATTAATCCTAACAAAACCGCTTGGTATGGGTGTTTTAAGCACAGCGATAAAGGGTGGATTTTTAGGTTTAGAGCAGATAAAAGAGGCTGCTTTTCATATGGCTCACTTAAATTTCTATGCAGTTGGTGCGATGAGTGAAGTTCGTGTAAATGCAGCTACGGATGTAACAGGATTTGGCTTTTTGGGGCATTTGAGCGAAATGGGAAGAGATGATATATCGTTTGAAATTTATACTAAAAATATACCGATCTTAAAGAGTGCTTACGAGATGGCAAACATCGGACTTTTGCCTGAAGGCAGCTATAAAAACCGTGAATTTGCAAGTAAATTTGTAAACGGCGATGCGGATATTTTGCTTTATGATGCACAAACTTCGGGCGGACTACTTTTGGCAGTGGATGAAAAAGACGCAAATAAAGCCTTTGATAGACTAAAGGATGTAGGGTATGACTACACAAGCGTGGTTGGTGAGGTTAAAACAAGACAAAGTGGGAAAAGTCTGATAAATTTGGTTTAAAAAGACACTAAAAGCGCGCAACTTATGCTAAAACAAGTAAAGTTTTGATAGAATCAATCCTTACAAACTTAAAATACTGAAGGGTTTTAAAGTTTATGCAAAAAAGTATAGTCGGCAAAACAAGTTGGCAGGTAATAAAAAAACTTTATATCGAAAATTTACTCGCATTGGTTGCGTTTGTCGCTCTTTGCTTTTTCTTAATCAGCTTTAAAGACAGCAATATCGCGCGTGATCTTGAAAAGCTAAACACCGATATAAATTTCGCCATAAATAGAAACTTTAGGGTCATAGAAGACGACCTTGCTATGAAGGCTAAAATTCTAAATTCCGATCTTCAAAAAGAGTATAGTCTTATAACCGATAAAACTCTACGAGAATTTTATAACGCGTTTTATATTATAGATGAAGACGCAAATTTGCTGTATAAGCGTGAATTTGAAGATGCAACCCCTTTAAAAAGCTTTAATATACCTTGGATACAGCTTCCGCATTTTCAATACTTTTCTCTCTCAAGAAGATTTTATAAAGATGGTGCGCTAGAGGCCGTATATGCCTCATACGAGCTAAATAACGGCAAGAAGATTATCGTTCAGATAGATCTAAAGCTTTTAAATTTAAGCCTAAATAACGCTTTAAGTCAAAGCAACGATATAGCATATGTTGTTGATAGAAACGGAAATTTACTAACAAGCAATTTTGCCCAAACATACGATAAAGACAGATATGATGCTTATATAAAATTTGGCGAGGAATTTGGCAACACAAGAGGTATATTTTCACTAACACAGATGAGATACGAAACGATAAGCTATATCGAGGCGTATAAAATTTTTGTTATATCAAGATCTACAAAACACGGTGAGATACTTTATCAAGCGATACTTTTATCTATAAGTTTTATAAGCTTTATTGCTTTTATCTTTTTGTGGATAAAAGATATAAAGTATATTAGAAATGACTTTCTAGCCCCGCTGGGCGAACTTGTTAGGTTTTTATCAAATAAAAAAAATAAGCTAGATACGCAAAATATCACAGGTGATATCCTAACCATAAACGACGGCATAACGGATCTTTACAAAGAGCTCGATGAAGCTAAGATGGCTCTTGAGGCGTATAAAAAACGCTTTGGATATGTGTTTGAACAGAGTTTTTTAAATATCATAGTATATGACGCATATACGGGAGATATCGTAAATGTAAGCAACAAGGCGTTAGATGTTTACGGATATAGCATGGAGGAGATGCTTAGCTTAAATATCAGGGACATTGTATACTCGACATTTGCTGATATGCTTTATGACAGAAGAAGCAGTATAGAAAATTCAAAGCCATTTAAAACAAAACACATTCTTAAAAACGGCGAATTACGCGATATGAGCGTGGTTGTTTCAAATATAGAGATAGACAACCAACGCCTTGCATTTTCTGTTATGAGAGACATTACCGGTGTAGAAAACGAAAGCAAGATAAATGAAATTTTGCAAAAGTATATATTTGTCTCGCCAAATATGATGATGATCGCTGATGCAAGCGAGCCGTTTGTGATAAAACAATTTACAAATAATACTAATAAAATTTTAGGTATAGCAGAAGATAAGGAATTTAGCTTTTCGTTTGATGTTAGAAATTTTATCACTCAAGAGAGTTTGATGAATTTTGTTAGCGCTATCGAGGTAGGTATTAGGTTATTTACATTAAACAAAAATGTTTCTGATAGCGTAAGGCTAAACACGGGTGTGATAACAGCTGATGGTAAAAAGTTGTTTTTTAAAGTATATACTAAATTTATACTCGATGACGACAATGACATTAGTAAGATCGTCTACTCTTTTAGCGACTTAACGGACGAACAGCAACTTCAAGATAGATACGAGCTTGAGATAAAAAAATATAAAAATGTTCTTTGGGCTTCATCGTCGGTGGCATGGACTTATGATGCACAAAGCAAGGAGATACAAACTAGCGACGAATTCGCCAAGATGTTAGGATATAACTCTAAAAGCGACCTGGGGATAATCGACATTAAGCGCATAAGAGAGCTTGCGGTTGATTACGTTAATGATTTTGAAAGCTTTTTTGACGAGATGAAGCTTGAAGACGGCTCATATATGAGCGATATTAAATTTTATGCCAGAGATAGAAGCGTAGTTTGGATAAATATGCGAGGCAAAAATTTAGAATTTAGCGATGACGGCAAGCCTCTTATCATAAACGGCGTCTTTAGAAATATCATGAAAGACCAGCAGTTCTTGATATATCAGCAGATGTTGTCTTCTGTTTTTTCATACGCAAAAGATGGCATAGCTATAATTGATCTAAATTTTAACATCATAGACGCCAATGAAGCGTTTTTAAATATGTCCGGACACGAGCAAGAAGAGGTTCTGAGCAAAAATATCTCTGAGATAAAAGGGGTTGAGTTTAAGGATAGAATTTTACCTGCTGTAAAAGCTCAAGGAACTATACAGAGTAAAATTTGGAGCAGACATAAAAACGGCGAAAATAGACTTGAAACCGTCAATGTTTCAGAACTAAGGGATAATGACGCAAATGTATTTTGTTATGTTGTGATCGTCTCTTCTATAAATGACTTTGCCGCAAACAAAGACTATCTTGAATACATCGCTTATCACGATCCTTTAACAAAACTTTCAAATAGATTTTTGCTCACTCGTAAACTTGATGAGATGATGAATGTAAAACATAAAAATATAGCCGTAGCCTACATCGATATGGACGGCTTTAGAGAGATAAACGAAACTTACGGTCATCACACAGGAGATAAGCTACTGCTTGAAATTTCTAACGAGATAAACAAGCTTTTTGACGATCAAGATATGCTCTCAAGGATAGGCGGAGATGAATTTGTTGCACTTATCCCTTATGAGAAAAAGGGCGAAGTCTACGAGATGGTGCAAAACATGCTTCGTATCGCGTCTGAAAACATAGAACATAACGGCGGTCATATAAAAGTAAGCGCAAGTATCGGTGTTAGCATGCGAAGCGAAGAGAACAACGTAAGCGGAGATGACTTGCTAGAGCAAGCTGACTGGGCGATGTATCAGGCAAAACTTGCCGGAAAAGGCGGGTATTATATCTTTGATGTTAAAAAAGATAGAAATTTCAAAAACCAATACGAAGATGGACTTAAAATTTCAAAAGCCCTTGCAAACAACGAATTCTTTATCGAGTATCAACCTGAAGTTAATATCAAAACAAAACAAGTTGTAAGATATGAGGCGCTTATACGTTGGAACAACGGCGGCGAGATATGCTATCCTGATAGCTTCTTACCTCTTATAAAAAAGCAATACATCCTTGATGATATCGCGCTGTTTGCCATTAGAAAAGCCCTAGATGCTTGCGCACTGTGGAATAAAAACGGCAAAAACATAAAAGTATGTGTAAATTTGTGCATAGAGCAGCTTTGCAGTGATGAGTTTTTTAATAAATTTGAAGCCTTGGTTGAAAGCGACAACAAGCTTGATACTAGCATGCTTATAGTCGAGATCGTTGACTCAAACACGGTTGAGAATTTGCCGATAGCTTCTAAAATTTTAAAGAGATATAAGCGTTACGGGATAAATTTCTCGCTTGATGATTTTGCTTCTCATGCTAGTTCGCTTGAAGCTTTGAGTGTATTGCCTATAGAGAGATTTAAAACCGACAAAAGACTTACTGTTCGCATGTTTGCCTCAAAAGGTGCGATCGTTATTTTAAGAATGGTAAGACAAATTTCAAATATGCTTCATCGCGAAGTAACTATAAAAAATATCGAAAACAAACGCATGTTAGAAACGCTTATAGGATTTGGCTACGAGTGTTTCCAGGGTAATTACTTTACAAAACCGTTAAGACTTGATGAGGTGTTGAGGTTTGAATTTAAGGGACTTGACGATGACGTTAAACAAGAGTATATAAGCGATAGTGAGTTTGAAAGATTAAGGGATTATATTGAGTTAAAAAGTTATGCAAACGATATCATCTTATATTTAACTGGCGATGAGACGATAAGGGGTGACTTTGAGTTTGATATCTTAAAAGATGATATAAGCAAAAAACTAAAAGCTACAAATGAAATTTATATGGATATTAGAGAAAAACTCATATCGGCGCTTGAAGCAAACGACGAAGCCAGCGCCATACAACTGGCTCAAGAAGTAAGCTTAATATGTGATGAGAACTTAAATTTATAAACGAGGAAGCAATGAGAGAAAACACACAAAATTTAAATGTCTATGAACATGAAATTCCTATCGGAAGTAGACTTTATTTTGGTAAAAGCGCAAAAGTAAAGAGAGAGATAGAGCAAAAGGCAAGTGAAATTTTGACCGATGAGGGCTTTAGCGAGATGGTAACGCCCTTTTTCTCTTATCACCAGCACTTAAGCGTAAATGCAA
This sequence comes from Campylobacter sp. 7477a, assembly GCF_014892335.1. Classification (NCBI taxonomy): domain Bacteria; kingdom Pseudomonadati; phylum Campylobacterota; class Epsilonproteobacteria; order Campylobacterales; family Campylobacteraceae; genus Campylobacter; species Campylobacter sp. 7477a. Next base: position 8,402 of record NZ_JADBJH010000005.1, on the reverse strand, counting down.
CACAGCTTTTAAGATTTAGCGATCATGCCAACCACCAAATAAGTCTGCGTGCAGATAGCACCGTAGACGTAGTGCGCATAGCGCTTCGAAGGCTAAAAAGCGATAAAGGCAAGAAATGGTTTTATATACAGCCTGTTTTTCGCTATCCAAGCTCTGAAATTTATCAAATAGGTGCTGAACTTATCGGAGAAAGTGACCTTTCTATCAGCTTAAAGATCGTTGCAAAACTTTTAGGCGAGCTTGGGCTAAAGCCGGTATTACAAGTAAGCAACATAGAAATTCCTCATACGATATGTGAAATTTTAAATTTATCCATAGATGTTTTTGAGCGCGGGCAGATAGAGCAAATTTTGGCTCAAGATGTTGATTGGTTAAATCGCCTAGCTCTTTTAAAATCACCCGAAGAGATCGACGAGGTAAGTAAAATTGTGCCAAAAGAGCTTGTAAAGCCGCTTACAAATTTAAAAGAACTTGCAAAGGCTTCGGAATATGAAAATTTAAGAATAGTTCCGCTATATTATTCAAAAATGAGATATTATGATAAGTTATTCTTTAGGTTTTTAAGCCAAAATTCGATACTTGCCGGCGGTGGAAACTACGAAATAGACGGCGCTCAAAGTAGTGGCTTTGCTGTTTATACTGATGCGTTGATAGAACAATTAATTGATTAAAAAGGACGGAAAATGAGAAAAGCTGATTTGGTTGTCGGTATCCAATGGGGAGATGAAGGTAAGGGTAAGATAGTTGATATGCTATCACAAACTTACGATATGGTTTGTCGCTCTCAAGGCGGTCACAACGCCGGTCATACGATCTGGGTAGATGGCGTAAGATACGCTCTTCACCTTATGCCAAGCGGAATTTTGCATAAAAATATCATAAACATAATAGGCAACGGCGTTGTTGTAAGCCCTGAAGTTTTGATAAGCGAAATGGCGCAATTTGACGAACTTGAAGGAAGACTTTACATAAGTGATAAGGCACATTTAAATTTAGCTCATCACGGACTAATCGATCAAGCAAAAGAGCGTCTAAAAGGCGATAAGGCTATCGGAACTACAGGTAAAGGCATCGGACCTACTTATGCCGATAAGATAAGCCGCACGGGACATAGGGTTGGTGAGCTAAGAGATCCGGATGCTCTTTGTGATGCGCTTATGCGTGATTTTAAGGCAAACAAAGACGTGTTTGACGCACTTGGTATCAAAACTCCTGATAGACAAGAGCTTTTGGAAGAGTTAAAAAGATACAAAGAGGTGCTTGAGCCGTATATCGCAAACACAACCCGCATTATATGGCAAGCGATCGATGAAGGTAAGAAAATTTTATTAGAGGGCGCTCAAGGAACTCTTCTTGATATCGATCACGGAACATATCCTTACGTAACTAGCTCAAACACTATAAGTGCCGGCGCTTGCACGGGACTTGGACTAAACCCAAAAGAGATAGGCGATGTTGTAGGAGTTATAAAGGCTTATACAACAAGAGTTGGCTTTGGACCGTTTCCTACCGAGGATAAGACAAAAGCCGGAGATGATATGTGTGATATCGGCAAGGAGTTTGGCACTACAACCGGTCGTAGAAGGCGCTGCGGTTGGTTTGACGCCGTTAGTGTAAAATACTCTGCAAGACTAAACGCCGTAGATAAATTTGCACTTATGAAACTTGACGTGCTTGATGGATTTGAAACTGTTAAAATTTGCAAAGCATATCAATATAACGGCGAAACTATCGACTATGTTCCTACAGATCTTGAAAACGCAACTCCGATATATGAAGAGCTTGAGGGCTGGGATAGTGTTAAGGGTATATCAAGATATGAAGACCTTCCAAAAAATGCGATAGCTTATATCGAGCGTATAGAGGCATTAACGGGTGTTAAAGTAGGACTTATCTCTACAAGCCCTGAAAGAAGCGACACTATCATCAGATGAAAAGCAAATTTACTCAAGTCGTTCGCGTTAAAAAACAGGTTTTAGACAAGATCGAAGTCAAGCTTGTCCTGGCTAGGTCAAATATCGTTACATGTGAGAACAACGTATTGCTTGCTACTCAAACATTAAGTAAATTTGATATGCCAAGAAGTGGTAACGCAAGCGACTTGAGACAAAATTTAGAGCTTTTAAAGATAATGCGAGATGAGCTTAAGGGGCTAAAAGAGCGCTTGGAACTAGCCAAAAAAGAGCTCATCCACCTAAACCACCAGCATAAAAACGCGAGTTTGGACTATGAAAAAATGAAATACCTTGAGCAAGAAGACTTTAAGACCGAGATAAAAAGAGTTCAAAGAGAGCAAAGCGCGGCTCTTGATGAGTTTGCCGTGATGAAATTTGCATCTAGGTCAAACGAGGCTATTAAAGAGGTTGTTGATGCTTAGGATTTTATTTGTAGTTTTTGTTAGTCTGAATTTTACTTTTGCTTATGATATTCCTGTTGATTGCACACAAATTTTTGAAGCTAGAAAGGCTGAAATTTTAAAAGAGGTTGAGCGTATAGATGAGGAGCGCCAGGCTCTTGAGGCGTTTCGCGCTAGCACGCAAGCTGCTTATGAAAGCTCCATGGCAAAACTTAGCAAAAAAGAAGCGGACATAAATGCCACCATGAGAGTAGTTGATCAAAAACGTAGAGAGATCGATGAAAGAGTTGCACAAAACGAGGAAATTTTAAAAGAGCTTCGCACGATGACTACGGATAAAGTAAGCGAGTCTTATGCAAAGATGAAAGATCAGTCTGCAGCCGATGTTTTATCGCAGATGAGTAGGGCTCAGGCTGCAACGATAATGTATGCTTTAGAGCCTAAAAAGATTTCAACCGTTATGGCTAAAATGGAGCCAAAAGTTGCGTCTGAGATCACCATCCTTTTAACAAAAGGACCACCCTTTGTCGATGAGCCAAAGGATGTTAAATTTGATGCACCGGCTGGAAATTTACTCGAGTAATTAGGCTTTTGATAAAATTTTTCTAACGGCGAGAGAGGCTAAATTTAGTCCAAAAACCGCCGTAACACCCATAAAACTTCCAAGTGGTTTACAACGCGGCTCTTCGGTTGAAAAGACCACTTCAAAATCCCCGTCAAACCCGGCTTTCCTAAGCTCGTAGCGGTATTTTCTAGCCAAAGCATCAACGCTTGTTTTCCAAACTGAAGCTACTTTGACTTTTGTGGCGTCTATCCGTTTGCCCCCTCCCATCGAAGCGATCAGTTTATCGCCAACCTTTAGCGCTAGGGCGACTTTTGCGCTCATATCATCAATAGCGTCTATAACAAGGTCAAATTCGCTAAAGTCAAAATTTTGTATAAATTCAGGCGTGATAAGCTCATTTATCGCCTCTATGCATTCGTAGCGTTTTTTAAATTCATCTACTTTTATAGCGCCTGTAGCCTCGCTGTAAATTTGTCTGTTTTGATTTGTTATATCAAAGGTATCTTTATCGATGATAACTATCTTACCAACTCCGGCACGAGATAGCGCGTCAACGCATATGCCGCCAACTCCGCCAACCCCACAAATTAAAATTTTAGCATTTTTTAACTTCTCAAAGTCATCACCAAAGAGCCATCTTGAGCGAGTAAATCTATCTACCTTATCCATTTTTGTCCTTGCTTAAACATTTAAATTTGCTCTTAAGTGTTCTAGGCTATCGTGTGCCGTCATATCAAGCATGATTGGAGTTATGGTTGCAAAACCTGCATTTATCTCGCTTAGGTCGGTTTTTTGAGTGCTGTCTATATAATCAAGCGCGGCGTTTCCAAGCCAGTAATACTCCACTCCTCGTGGGTTGCGATTTAGACTGGCACTTGTTGCATAGGTGCGGTTTCCAACCGGAACGACAGCGTAACCTTTGAAATTCTTAGAGCTTACGGCAGGGATATTTACATTTAAAAACTGTCTTGGAGGAAGCGAAATTTCATCATTTAATACCTTTGAAACGATAAATTTTACCACTTCTCTTGCAAGGTCAAAGCCTAAAACATCTATGCTATCGTTTTGATAAAACTGTGAAAATGCGATACTTTTAACACCTTGCAAAACCCCTTCCATGGCTGCACCGCACGTTCCAGAGTATGTTATGTCCTCTCCTAAATTTGCTCCGTGGTTTATGCCTGAGATTATGAGGTCTGGTTTTTTGGCATAAAGTGCATGAAGTGCAAGATATACGCAGTCGCTAGGCGTTGCGTCGTCAAGCTTGAAAAATCCATCATCAAGTTTTATAAATCTAAGTGGTTTTGTGAGGGTTAGAGAGTGTGCGCAGGCTGATTTTTCGGCACTTGGCGCTACTATGGTTACATTTACGTCAGGAAGTTTTTTAAGCTCAAGAGCAAGCTCATGAAGCCCTCTTGCTTCAAATCCATCATCGTTTGTTATGAGAATTTCTTTCAATATCGTCCTTTTAAATTTTGCCGATTTTATCACATCTTTATTTAGCACGGGTTAAATTTAAAATTTTAAGACGTTTTTGATAGAATTTTGGTTTTTAAAGTCTAAAGAGGCTAAAAATGAGTAAAAATTTATTTATAACAGGCACGGCAACGGATGTAGGTAAGACCTACGTGAGCGGACTTATAACAAAGGCTTTGCTTAAAGAGGATTATAAGGCGGGGTATTTTAAACCTCTTGCAAGCGGAAATTTACGCACACCTAGCGGTGAGCTTGAAGTAGGTGATGTTAAATTTGTAAAAGAGATCTCAGGCACTAAGCAAGATGTAACAAGCATGAATGTTTACGCATATGAAAGAGCTTTTTCTCCGCACTTAGCTGCCAAATTTGAGGGTAATCCGCCTGAGTTAAATAAAATTTTAGCTAAATTTGATGAACTAAAAAACGAGTATGAGTATCTAAGCATTGAGGGTTGCGGCGGTGCTATCTGTCCGCTTAGATACGACGAGGTTAAGATCATGCAAGTAGATCTCATAAAAGCTTTAAAATGCCCCGTGTTAATCGTTGCTGATGCAGGACTTGGCGGTATTAATGCGGCGGTGCTAACAAGTAAATACCTGCGTGAAGAGGGCATAGAGCAAAAGGGCTTTGTGCTAAATAAATTTGACGAAAGCAACCAAATCCATATCGATAATAAATTTATGATACAAGAGCTTTGTGCTCTTTCGGTGCTCTTTACTATCACAAAGCAAGGGCAAGAAAACTGTATAAATTCTAAAAAATTGGCGGCGATATATGAGTGAACTAGCTAAACTTGACCTAAAATACATCTGGCATCCTTGCTCGCAAATGCATGACTACGAAAGCTTGCCTCCCATAGTTATAAAAAGAGCAAAGGGTGTATTTTTATACGACGAAGACGATAAGAGGTATATTGACATCATAAGTTCTTGGTGGTGCAACCTTTTAGGACACTCAAACGAGCGCATAAATGAAGCAATTAAAGTGCAACTTGATAGGCTTGAGCACGTGATATTTGCAAATTTTACTCACGAAGGCGCGATAAATTTATCATCACGACTTGTTGAAATTTTGCCAAAAGGGCTTGTGAAGTTAAATTTCAGCGATAACGGGAGCTCGGCTGTCGAGAGCGCACTTAAGATGGCCTTTCAGTATCATTACCAAACGGGTAAACCAAACAAAACCCGTTTTATGTGCCTTGAGGAGGGATATCACGGAGAAACTATAGGTGCATTAAGCGTGGGAACTATGGACTTGTATGCAAAAATTTATAAACCTATGTTAATGGATGTGATACGTATAAAGTCGCCTGATTGTTATCGTTGCGAATTTGGTCTAACTCGTCAAAGCTGCTCTTGCGAGTGCTTTTGTCACGCAAAAGAGGAGTTTGAAAAACACGGGCATGAAACGGCCGCCATCATTATCGAGCCGCTAGTGCAAGGTGCTGCTGGTATGAGAATTTACCCTGCGCTTTATCTTAAAAAGCTTCGTGAAATTTGCGACGCTTACGACGTGCTTCTTATCGCCGATGAGATCGCTACTGGTTTTGGTAGGACGGGCAAGATGTTTGCATTTGATCATGCCGGGGTAAGTCCTGACATCATGACACTTAGTAAGGGTCTAACGGGGGGCTATATGCCTATGTCTATCACTGCGACTACGCAAAAAATTTATGATGCATTCTATGCTCCTTATAGTGAAGGCAAGGCTTTCATGCACTCGCATACTTATAGTGGTAACCCACTTGGTTGTGCGGCGGCTTTAGCGGTTCTAGATATTATTGAAAACGATGATGTTTTAACACGAGCAAATAAAACGGCTAAATTTTTAAACGAAACACTAAGCAAAGTGTTACTAGGACATAAAAATGTCGGCGAGATAAGGCAAATAGGTCTTATAAATGCTATCGAGCTTGTAGAGGACAAAAGCCTGAAGCAAGCATTTAAGGCAAGCAGGCGAGTTGGATATGAAATTTATAAAAAAGCTCTTAAAAACGGACTATTATTACGTCCATTGGGAGATGTTATATATTTTAACCCTCCACTAAATATCACACAAGAAGAGTGCGAAAAAGCAATGGCTTTGTGTGAAAAAAGCATAAGAGAAATTTTAGGATAACACGCAAAAACGAGTATTGTTTTTTAAGGGGATAGGTTTGAAAAAAATTTGGGTTTTGTTTTCCACGGAGATGTGGGAGAAATTTAACTTTTACGGTATGCGCGCGATATTTGCACTTTTCTTGGTGCACTTTTTAGCCATTAGCGAAACAGATGCAGCCATATACTATGGTGCCTTTTTGGCTCTTAGTTACCTTACTCCTATCATTGGCGGTTTTTTGGCGGATAAATTTTTAGGATATCATAAAAGCGTGATTATCGGGTGTGCTTTACTTACGGTAGCGCAGCTGTTTTTTTATGCAAATGCCAGTAGTTTTGGCGGTGCTTGGCTTACGCTTTGTGGTGCTGTTTTGGTTATGTGTGGCAACGGCTTTTTTAAGCCTAGTATAACGGCACTTTTAAGCATAAAAGCACCTAGGAACGTAAGTATGGACGCTGTTTTTAGTTCATACTACTTCTTTTTAAATTTGGGCGTACTTCTTGGATCGTTTATCGTGCCTTACTTTGGAGATGTCGTTGTTAACGGAGTTCGTGATGTATCTGCATTTAAATTTGGCTTTTTGTCGGCTTTTATTGCTATGAGTATCGGACTTTTGGTCTTTGTCGTATTTAGTAAAAATGATGAAAATTTCACGCCAAAGGTTAGTGATGGTATAAGATTTGATCTTAAAAACGCACTTGTTTCGTTATTTGTCTTTGTGCTTATTTTTGCGGTTATTAGCTATTTTTCAAGCGGTGCAAATATTGTTAAAAGCTACCTTTATCCGACTATTTATGCCTTTGGTATCTCACTTGGTTTTTATGTTTTGCTTGATGAAAGCATCAGTGAGGATGAGAGAAAAAATATCATCACTATCTTTATAAGTGCTGTGTTTATCGTCTTTTTTTGGGCGAGTTTTGAGCAAATAGGCTCGTCGCTAACATTTATAGCAAACAACCAAATGGATAGAAATTTGCTTGGTTTTGACATCCCTCCTTCTATGATAAGTATGTTTAACCCGCTTTTTGTGCTTGTGCTCAGTTTTGTTTTCTCGGCATTTTACATAAAGCTGGGACGTAAAAATTTGGAGCCAAACGGACTTTATAAGCAAGCTTTGGGGCTTTGTTTGATGGGTACTAGCTATCTTATCATAGCTTTAAATGTTCGTGATTTGGGTGATGAGCTGCTTCATATAAGATGGTTTATTTTGCTTTATTTTATGCATACTTGTGCCGAACTTTTGGTTTCACCTATCGGTTTTGCTCTTGTAGCAAAGCTTTCCCCAAAGAGACTTTTGGGACTTATTTTTGGTATATTTTACCTTGCAAATGCCGCAGGTTACGCACTATCTGGCACTTTAGCCTCACTTCTTCCTCCAACAGCCGACAAATTCATAAAAGCAAGCGAACTTGGTATAAATTTAAAAGAAATTTTAAACCAAAGGGCTGAAATTTCAGAGGTGACACTTGAAATTTTAAAGGCAAATAACTTGCCAAGCTCGTATCCTCAAATTTTTGGTTATGAAATTTCAACACTTTTTCATTTTTTTATATTATTTTTTATACTTTGTTTTGGTGCAGGAGTGTTGCTTTTTGCGATTTGTCGGGCCATGGATAGGACAAATGCGAGAGCTTGTTAAATTTTTTAAGTTAAACAAGCTATAATCCACTAAAAAAGCTATGGATAAAAATGAGTAGAAAAATTTTAGTTTCAGCGCTTGAGCCGTCTGCGAATTTGCATTTAGGCGAGGTGCTTAAACACACATTAGGCTCTGAAATTTTAGGCATATTTGATGAGAAATTCGGTACTCCTTTTATGAAAAGTTCCGAATTTTCTGCGATGGGTTTTGTGGAGGTTTTGCCGCTTATATTTAAAGCAAAAAGAGCCATAAAGCAGATGGTAAAACTA